>JBGAHT010000004.1:0-73522 GCA_044226035.1 Thermomonas sp.
TCGGATATGCGCCTGACCGATTGGTTCCCCTGCGCGACAACGCCGAAAACGCGTAGAGCACGGTGAAGGCGCTGCCATCGACTTCCATTCGATACAGCACGCCCGCGCCATTGGGTCCGCCAAGCTGGGTTGCGCCATACAACCTCCCGTCGTTGCCGACGAGCAAGCCGGCTCGCGGACGCGCGCCGCCGGTGTTTGCAAGATTGCTGTCGATGGGGCCGAAGGAATGCAGCACGGAGAACCCGCTACCGTCGTGTGCGATGCGGTAGATCGCGCCTTGGCCGCTGCCGCCGCTCCCGCCATCCGCGGTCACGCCGTAGAGATAACCACCTGGCCCTTCGGTCGGTGCCGGGATCACGCCGGCATAGTAGAAACCGCCTTCGGTGGCGTAGTCGAACGTATGCAACAGCGAGAACTGCGTACCGTCCGCCGCGGTGCGGTACAACTGGGCGCCCGTGGAACCGGTCAGCCCGTAGAGCGTGCCGTCGCCTGTCGCCAGCAGATTGCCGTTCGGCAATCCGGCGACAGCCGCGTTGCCGAACGACTGGAGCACTGCGAATCCGGTTCCGTCCGTCTCCATCCGGAACAACGTTCCCAAACCGTTGGCTCCCCCGTATTGGGTCGTTCCGGCAAGGGAACCATCCGCGGCCACGACCGGGCGGGCCTTGGGCAGGTTGCCGAACGGATCGTTGCCGACATCGGCGAAATAGTGCAGCGGCGTGAAGTTCATGCCCGTAGCGGCGAACGCGGTTGTCGGCGCGAACGCGAACACGGCGCCACCATCGGCGCTGCCGCCGTACGGCGTCACCCCGTACAGCGTTCCATCGGGTGCGATCGCGAGCGTGCGGTCGGGCCAGCGGCCATCGGTATTGCTGAAATCCGCTTGCAGATGCGTGAACGAGTACAGCACCGAGTACGTGTTGTTCGTCGAAATGCGGAATATCGTCCCGTTGCCGTTCGCACCGGAGAGCGGGTCGTAACCGTATTCCCCTCCGTATACGGTGGTTCCGTACAGGCCACCATCGGGACCCTTGGCGAGACCGCCCATCGGTTGAATGCCGTCCGGGGTTCCGGTGAAGGTGTGGACCACGGCGACCCTGCGGGCAGCGAGTTCGTCCTGCGTCGCAAACGCCGCCGAAGCGATCGACAGAAGCGCGATCGCACCCATGCCTTGCAGCAGTCTGAACCGGGCCATGTCGCGACTCCTTCGTCAATCCGGATGAAGCATGCTACTACCCGCACGACCGGCCCAGCGGCGTGGATCGTCGTCACCGGTTCTTCACGCCCGGCGGCAGGACCTGAACGCCATTTGCCCGCGCGCGGGCAACGCTTGTTCGCCATGACAGAGGATTCGGGCATCCATCAGCGGATTTTCCTGTCTGCGAACCGCTCGCGCTAGACTTGCCTGCCCAACCCACTGCGCGGGACCGCCCGCGACCGCCGCCCGAATGTCCGAGGACGACAGTAGCCAGCCCAGCGCCGAACGCCGCAGCTGGCTGGAACGCATCAGCGCCGCCCTGTCGGGCGAGCCCACCACCCGCGAGGACTGGCTGGAACGCATCAGCGCCGCCCTGTCGGGCGAGCCCACCACCCGCGAGGACCTCGTCGAGCTGTTGCGCGACGTGCAGGCCGACGGACTGATCGCCGCCGACACGCTGCGCATGATGGAAGGCGCCATTTCCGTCTCCGACCTCAGCGTCGGCGACGTGATGGTTTCGCGTTCGCAGATGGTGGCGCTGCCGGCCGACGCGAAACTGCTCGACCTGATGAAGATGGTGGTCGAGTCCGGGCATTCGCGTTTCCCCGTGCACGGCGAGGACAAGGACGAGATCCTCGGCATCCTGCTGGCCAAGGACCTGCTGCGCGGCGTGGTCGCGGACCACGCGCCGGGCAACGTGCGCGAACTGCTGCGCCCGGCGGTGCTGATCCCCGAGACCAAGCGCCTCGACCTGCTGCTGCGCGAGTTCCGCCAGTCGCGCAACCACATGGCGATCGTGATCGACGAATACGGCGGCGTCGCCGGTCTGGTCACCATCGAGGACGTGCTCGAGCAGATCGTCGGCGAGATCGACGACGAGCACGACGACGCCGAGGACCCGAACGCGCTGATCGCGGCGCAGGCCGACGGCCAGTTCGTGGTCGATGCGCTGACGCCCATCGGCGATTTCAACGAACGCTTCGGCGCCGATTTCGCCGACGACGAATACGACACCATCGGCGGCCTGGTCACCGCGGCCATCGGCCACCTGCCCGAGGCCGGCGAGGAACTGACCCTGGGCCGCTTCGGCTTCCGCGTCGCGCGCGCCGATGCGCGCCGGTTGCATGCGCTGCACGTGAGCGTGCATGGCGACGCCTGATCAAATGCCAAGCCGTCATCCTGAGGCGAAGCCGAAGGACCTGCTGTTGTCAGCCCAACGAAGCAAGAAAAGCAGGTCCTTCGCTGCGCTCAGGATGACCAGGTTCTTGCTGCTCGCGCTGTTGCTGCTGCTCGCACCGCTGTTCGCGTCCGCGGAGCCGCGCATCGGGGTGATGACGATGCAGCCGGGCGAGGTGTTCTGGGAACGCTTCGGCCACGACGCCATCGTCGTCGACGATCCGGCGCGCGGCGAGGCGCTGTCCTACAACTTCGGCTTCTTCGATCCGTCCGAACCCGGCTTCGTCTCCAACTTCGTCGCCGGGCGCATGCGCTACGCGCTGGTCGCGCTGCCGCTGCGGGAGGACCTCGCCACCTATCGCGACGAAGGCCGCGGCGTGCGCCTGCAATGGCTGGATCTCTCGCCGGCGCAGGCGCAATCCATCGCCGATGCGCTCGCCGAGAACGCGGAGCCCGCGAATTCGCGCTACCGCTACGACTACTTCCGCGACAACTGCGCCACCCGCGTGCGCGACGCCATCGACCGCGGCCTCGGCGGCGCGCTGCACGAACGGCTGGCCGCGTCCTCGCGCGGACTGACCTACCGCAGCGAATCCACGCGCCTGGCCAGTCCCGCGCGCTGGATGTGGCTGGGGTTCGAACTCGGGCTCGGGCCGAACGCCGACGTGCCGCTGTCGCGCTGGGACGATGCCTTCGTGCCGATGCGCCTGGCCGACAACCTGCGCGACATGCGCCTCGCCGACGGGCGCCCGCTGGTCGCGGCGGAAGAACAACTGCTGCCGCACCGGATCGCGCCGGAACCGGGCGATCCGTCCACCGCGTGGTGGCCGTACGCGCTGGCGGGACTCGCGCTGGCGGGGCTGGTCCTCGTTGCCGGCAAGCGCCGTCCGCGCCTGCTCGCGGCATGCGCGATTCCGTTCTGGCTGCTGTGCGGGCTGGTCGGCGCGCTGCTGCTCTACCTCTGGCTGGGCACGCAACACTGGGCGGCCTGGGCCAACCACAACCTGCTGCTGCTCGATCCGCTGTGCCTGCTGCTGTTGCCCGGCGCATGGACGCTCGCGCGCGGCCGCCGGCCCGGGCGCATGTTCGGCTGGACGCTGGCGACGGTCGCGGTCCTGGCCCTCGCGGCGCTCGCGATGTCCTGGCTGCAGGTGCGCACCCAGCAGAACATGCGCTGGATCGTGTTGCTGCTGCCGATCCACCTCGCCCTGTTCGCGGCTCTGCGCCGGCGCTGAACGCTTGCCGCGCGCGGCCTGTGCGCGCACGATTGCGGGCATGGACGAACACCATCGCGACGAATCGCTGCCCGCCTGCGTGGTCAACTGCGTGGTGTACGACCGCGACGGCCGCCGCCGCGACATCAGCCTGGACGCGATCAGCGACGTGCTGGCGAACGACGACGGCAGCTTCGTCTGGGTCGGCCTGTACGAACCCGAGGACGCGCTGCTCGACAAGCTGCAGGAGGAGTTCCACCTGCACGACCTCGCGGTCGAGGACGCGCAGAACGCGCACCAGCGCCCGAAGCTGGAAAGCTACGGAAGCTCGCTGTTCCTGGTGCTGCACACCGCGCAGCTCACCGACGGCCACGTGCATTTCGGCGAAACCCACATCTTCGTCGGCCAGCACTTCCTGATCACGGTGCGGCACGGCGCCTCCGAATCCTATTCGCAGGTGCGCAAGCGCTTCGAACGCGAGCCGGAGATGCTGGCGCAGGGCCCGATCGCCGCGCTGTACGGCATCCTCGACTTCGTCGTCGACAACTACGAACCGATCGTCGAGGACTTCCGGGTCGCGCTCGACGCGCTCGAGCACGACGTGTTCGCCGAAACCTACCGCCGCGACACGATCGTCCGCCTGTACGAGCTGAAGAAGGAACTGACCCGCATGCGCCTGGCGGTGGCGCCGGTGCAGGACATCGTGGCGCAGGTGACGCGCACGCCGGTGCTGCCCTACAGCGAGGAAGCCAAGCTGTACCTGCGCGACGTGCAGGACCACGCGGTGCGTCTCAACGAGTCCATCGACACCCTGCGCGAGATGCTGACCGCGGCGATGGGCGTGAACATGTCGCTCGCGGCCATCGGCCAGGGCGAGATCGTGAAGAAGCTCGCGGGCTGGGCCGGCCTGCTCGCGGTTCCGACGCTGGTGGCGAGCTGGTACGGCATGAACTTCAAGCACATGCCGGAGTTCGACCACCCGCACGCCTACCCGGTGCTGATCGGCATCGTGCTGGTGGCCTGCATCCTGCTGTACCGCTACCTGCGCAAGGTGCACTGGCTCTAGGCGCAATCCCGCGGCGGCGCGCGCTCAGACCGTGCTCATGCTGCCCCAGCCGCCGATGTTGCGGCGGCGGTCGCGGCCGTTGCGGCGGTCGTCCTTGTCCAGTTCGAAGCGGATGTCGCGCCGGCGATCGTTGCCGACCCGGCGATCCGTGCCGCGCCGACGCTCGGGTCCGCGGTAGACCTGGCTGGCCTTGTCTTCGAAATCGATCATGGGGGACTCCCGGGCGCCCTTGCACCGCGTTCGTCCGGAAGAACGGCGTCCTCGGCCGGTACCGGCCAAGTGCCGTGGGCGGGCCTCCAGGGGCGGGAAGAGCGAGGTCCGGCTCAGCGGCCGAAGAAGAAGGTGCAAAGCACCAACAGGCTTCCCGCCCAAGCAACGGCCTTGGCGATGCGCACCGACCAGGGATTCGCGCGCAGGGGCGCGACGATGTCCTCCGGCAACAGGTTCCACCATCCGAACGCGACCAGCAGGACGCCGGCCCAGAGCACGGCCCCGCGCGCATCCTGCCCGCGCCATGCATCGAACAGGTTCCACAGCGCGGCCATCGCGCCGACTGCCGCGATGCCGCGGATGAGCCGCCTCTGCTCCACGCGCCCGCTCAGCCGGCGCCGGCCAGGCGCTGGAGCATCAGCCCGGTCAGCCAGGCCAGGCCGGTTCCGGTGGCGTAACCGAGCGTGCCCAGCAGCGCCCCGACCGGGGCCAGCGCGGGATGGAATTCCGACGCCACCACCGGCGCCGAAGCCGGCCCGCCGATGTGGCTCATCGAGCCGATGGTGAAGTAGAACAACGGCGCGCGCAGCAGCCGCGCGACCAGCCACAGCAGCACGACGTGGATCGACAGCCAGGCCACGCCGAGCAGGAACAGCCCCGGCCGGTCGAACAGCGCGAACACGTCCATCTGCATGCCGATGCAGGCGATGAGGAAGTACAGGAACAACTGCCCCAGCGTGGATGCGCCCGCGCCCTCCAGCCGGCGCAGCGGGGTGAAGCCCAGCGCCAGTCCCGCCATCGTGCAGAAGCCGACGATCCAGATGAAGGGTTCGGCGAGACCGACCGTCTTCGCCGCCGGCCATTGCGCGGCGAGCCATGCGGCGAACGGCCCGGCGAGCGCGTGCGCCAGGCCGACCGTGCCGAAGGCGATGCCGACGATCAGCATCAGGTCGGCGAGGCTGGCGATGCGCGCGTGCTGCTCGCGGTAGGAGGCGAGGCGTTCGCGCAGTTCGTCCAGCGCGCGCGTGTCCGCGCCCATGCGCCGGTCGATGGCCGCCGCGCGCGGGGCGAGGAAGATCAGCAGCGCCATCCACACGTAGGCGACGCCGACGTCGACCACCGCGAACTGGCCGAAGGTGGTCGCGTCGACGTGGAAGATCTCCTTCATCGCCAGCATGTTGGCGCCGCCGCCGATCCAGCTGCCGGCGAGCGCGGCCATGCCGGCCCAGGTATCGCCGGCGACGGTGGCCGGGTGCACCGCGCGGAACAACCAGAACGCGCCGACCGCGCCGAGAATGATGCTGGCGGAGGTGGCGGCGTACATCGCGACCAGCTTCCAGCCCAGCCGCGCGATCGCGCGCAGGTCCACCGACAGCGTCAGCAGCACCAGCGCCGCGGGCAGCAGCACGCGGCTGGCGACCGGGTTGTAGAGTTGCGAATGCTGGCCGTCGATCAGGCCGAAGCTGTTGTACAGGCCCGGCAGCAGGTAGCACAGCAGCAACGGCGGCACGACCGAATAGAACTTGCGCAACGTGGCGTTGCGCGACGACGCGGTCCAGAACACCGCGCCGAGCGTGGCCGCGACCAGGCCGAGCACGACGATGTCGTTGGTGATCAGCGGAGTCGGCATTCACTCATACCCTGTAGGAGCGGCTCATGGCCGCGACCGATGGTGTCGCAGCGCCCGTCGCGGCTGGAAGCCGCTCCCACGAAAGCAGGCATCACTCGCCGATATGCGCCTTCAACCAGGCGTTCACCGTGTCGTGCCAGAGCAGGCTGTTCTGCGGCTTCAGCACCCAGTGGTTCTCGTCCGGGAAGTACAGATACTTCGACTCGATGCCCTTGCGCTGCAACGCGGTGAACGCGGCGATGCCCTGCTCCACCGGGATGCGGTAGTCGAGCTGGCTGTGCACCACCAGCATCGGCACCTTCCAGTCCTTGACGTGCAGGATCGGGTTGAACTTCTCGTAGCCCTGCGGGTTCTGCCACGGCGTGCCGCCGTTCTCGTGCTCGGAGAACCACAGCTCCTCGGTCGCGTAACCCATCATGCGGTTGTCGAACACGCCGTCGTGGTCGACCAGGCACTTCCACGGCGAATTGCCCTTGGCATCGAACCAGTTGCCGGCGATCCAGTACACCATGTAGCCGCCGTAGCTCGCGCCGAGCGCGCAGGCCTTGTCGCCGTCGAGGAACGAATATTTCTGCAGCGCCGCGGCCCAGCCTTTCTGCAGGTCCTCGAGCGGCCGATCGCCCCAATGCTGCGAAATCGCATCGGTGAAGGCCTGGCCGTAGCCGGTGCTGCCGTGGAAATCGACCATCACCACCGCATAGCCCTGCCCGGCGTAGGTCTGCGGGTTCCAGCGGTAGCTCCAGCCGTTGCCGAAGCTGCCCTGCGGTCCGCCGTGGATCAGGAACGCGACCGGATACTTCTTGCCCGGCTGGTAGTTCCACGGCTTCACCACGTAGCCGTGCACGGTCTCGTCGTTCCAGCCCTTGAACGAAAACTGCTCGAAATCGCCCCAGGCCACGTCCTTGAGCATGTCGCCGGCGCTGGGCGTGATCGCGCGCATCGCAGTCGATCCTGCGGTTACACCGGTGGGCAGGGAACGCTGCGCCACCATGATGCGATCGCCGCTCTTGAGTGAGTTGGTGGCGACGGCAAGCGTGTCGCCAGCGATATCGAACGCCGAAACGGTCTGGCTTCCGACCATTTGCGATACGCCGCCACTCTCGATCGAGACCTCGAACAAGGGATGATTGCCAAGATCCTGCGCGGTGGTGAGGATCTTCTTCCCGTCTGGAGACAACGTGATCCCGTCGGCGCTGCGATCCCACTTCGGCGCAATTTCTCGGGCCTTGCCGCTGGCGAGGTCCATCGCCATCAGCGCGAAGCGGTCGGCCTCGAAGCCCGGCACCTTCATCGCGCGGTAGTACAGCGTCTTGCCGTCGGCGGAGAACACCGGGCCCGCGTCCCAGGCCTGGTTGGCCGCGGTGAGGTTGCGCGCCGCGCCGCTGCCGTCGCTGTTCGCCAGCCAGATGTCGAAGTTGGTCGACCACGGCTCGCTGCCGTTGGACGCGCGCGCGCTCATCGCGAGCTGCTTGCCGTCGGGCGACCACGCGAGGTCGGACAGGTCGCCGAAAGGCTTCGACGGGATGTCGCCATCCACGCCGCCGCTGACCAGCACCGCGGTCTTCGCCGGCGATTCCGCGTCGGCCGGGACCACGAACACGCGGTTGAGCGTGCCGTCCGCCCACGTGTCCCAGTGGCGGATGAAGAGATGGTCGAAGATTTTCCCGCTGGCCTTGCCGTTCGCCTTCGCCTCCGCGTCCTGTCGCTGCTTGGTGCAGGCGAGCGCATCGGCGTCGGCGCTGTCGCGGCAATCGGGAAACGCCGTGGACGCGACCGCGATGCGGGTTCCGTCCGGCGACAGCTTGAACGCGCCGACATCCTGCGCCAGGTCGGTGAGCTGCTTCGGCGTGCCGCCCGCGGCCGGCATCGCATACAGCTGCGAGCTGCCGTTCTTCGCGCTGAGGAAATACACGGTCCTGCCGTCCGGGGAGAACGCCGGCGAATTCACGTTCCAGCCATCGGGGGTGAGTCGCGTCGGCGGCGCCGCGTCGCGCGCGAACAGGTCCTCGATCCACAACGAGGTGCTGGCGCGGTTGGCGTCGAAATCGACCACGCGCTTGGCGAACACCAGCTTGCGCCCGTCCGGCGACAGCGTCGGCGACGAATAACGATCCATGCGCACCATGTCGCTGGCCTGGAATCCGCGCGCGGCCTGCGCGGCGGGAACGAAGGCGGCGGACAGCGCGATGGCGAGAAGCGTGTGGCGAAGGTTCATTTCGACTCCGGCATTGCGAACGGATGAAAAACGCAGGTCAGGCGCTGGCGCGGCGCGCCTGGCCCTCGACCCAGCGGTACAACAGGAAGATCGCGGCGACGAAGGCGATGCCGCCGATCCATGTCGCCGCGGTGGCGAAGCCGGGGCCGACCAGTTCCAGCGGGAACAGGTTGAAGGCGACGATGCCGGCGATCAGCACGCCGACCAGGCCTTCGCCGACGATCATCCCGGACGCGAGCAGCACGCCGAGCTGCTTGGTCGTCTCCGGCTTGGCGCTGCGTTCGGCGCGCTTGTCGTACCACGCGCCGACCAGCGCGCCGACCACCACCATCAGCGTCGCCGCCGTCGGCAGGTAGATGCCGAGGCCGACCGCGAGCGGCGACAGGTGCGCCTTGTCGTGGGTCGCCTTGCGCAGCACCGCGTCGAGCACGATCAGCACCACACCGATGCCGGCGCCGATCTCGATCAGGCTCCAGTCGATGTTGTGCTCGATCACGCCCTGCGCCAGCGTCGAGATCAGCCCGGCCTGCGGCGCGGGCAAGGCCGTGGCCGGATTCGCGCCAGGCACGCCGGCGAAACCGTAGGCCTTGTTGACCAGTTCGAGCACCGGCGGGATCACCGCGGCGCCGGCGAGCACGCCGACCAGCAGCGCCCATTGCTGCTTCGACGGCGTGGCGTCGACCAGCTGGCCGGTCTTCAGGTCCTGCAGGTTGTTGTTGGCGATCGCGGCGACGTTGAACACGACCGCGGTCACGAACAGCGCGAACGCGACCAGGCCCTTTTCATGCCCCGGGCCGAGCATCGGCTTGATCGCGAGGAGCAACAGCGCGACGCCGATGACCACGAGGATGCCGACGCCGGACAGGGGGCTGTTCGACGATCCGATCAGGCCCGCCATGTAGCCGCACACCGCGGACACCAGGAAGCTCATCACCACGCAATACAGCAGGCCGCCGATCACCAGCGGCCACATCTGCGCGCCGAGGCCGCTGCTGGTCGCGAAATGGCCGAACAGCCACGCGATCGGCACGAAGCTGATGAGCGTGATCGCGCCGACCACGCCGATGGGAATGTCGTGCTCGGTGCGCGGCAGGGTGTGCAGGTTGCCGGCCTTGCGCACCTTCGAGGCCGCGAACGCCGACGACAAGCCGCTGGCCACGGGCTTGACCAGCTTCAGCAGGCTCCAGATCGCGGCCAGGCCGATCGCGCCCGCGCCGATCAGGCGCACCTTGTCGCGGAAGGGGCCGGCGCTGAAGCCGGCCGGGTCCGCCATCGCCGCGACTCGCGCGGCCGGGTCCAGGTGCGAAAACAGTTCGGCGGTGTAATGCGGCACGCCCCACGCCCATGCGATCAGCACGCCGAGCAGCATCGCCACGCCGACCCACAACCCGACGAGGTGGCCGACCGCGAACAGCGCCATCGACAAGCCCAGGTCGAACCCGCTCATGCCGCCGCGGTCGTTGACCTTGAAATAACTGGTGATGCTGGCGGCGAACACCTTGGTCGCGACGATGATCGCGAACGCCGCGGACACGATCGAACCCCACACCACCACGCGCAGCCCGGCCTTGCTTTCCTCCACGCCGCTGGCGTCGTCGCCGCTGCCGACCTTCAGCACCTCGGCGCAGGCCACGCCTTCGGGATACGGCAGGTCCGAGCCGGTGACCAGCGCGCGCCGCAGCGGGATGGAATACATCACGCCGAGCACGCCGCCGAGCAGGCAGATCAGGAACGATTCCCAGAACGGGAAGCCGGTCCACCAGCCGATCATCACCAGGCCGGGCAGCACGAAGATGATCGAGGACAGCGTGCCCGCGGCCGAAGCCACGGTCTGCACGATGTTGTTTTCCTGGATGGTCGAATCCTTGAACGCGCGCAGCAGCGCCATCGAGATGACCGCGGCCGGGATCGAGGTGGCGAAGGTCAGCCCGGCCTTGAGCCCGAAGAACACGTTCGCCGCGGTGAACAGCACGGTGATGACCACGCCGAGCAGCAATCCGCGCACGGTGAGTTCGGTGCGGGGCGCGGCCGCCGCGTTGGGTTGCTGGTCCATCATCGACTCCGGGCGCGGGAACCGGGACACGCTACGGGCTGGCCCGGGGCAAGTCCAGTGCCGGAACGGGCGCGGGAAATCCGCGCGCGGGGCCGCCGCTATACTCCGGCGAACGAACGACAGGGACCGCCGTGACCGCCATCGCCCACGCCGCCGGCTCGCCGGCCGACCCGCACGACGACGATTTCCTCGGCCACCCCAAGGGCGTCTACGTCTGCTTCTTCACCGAGATGTGGGAGCGCTTCTCGTTCTACGGGATGAAGGCGCTGCTGCTGCTGTACCTGCTGCAGCACCACCGCTTCGGCGACAGCCGCGGGCTCGACATCCTCGGCGCCTACGGCGGCCTGGTGTACTGCCTGCCGGTGATCGGCGGCATGCTCGCCGACCGCTGGCTCGGCATGCGCAAGGCGGTGGTGTTCGGCGGCGTGCTGCTGGTGCTCGGCCACCTCGGCATGACCATCGAGGGCACGCCGGCGACGGTGGCGAACGGCGTCGTGACCCGCGACGGGCCGGCCTTGCTCGCGCTGTATTTCTCGCTCGCGCTGATCATCATGGGCGTGGGTTTCCTCAAGCCCAACATCTCCACCATCGTCGGCAAGCTCTACGCCGAGGGCGATCCGCGCCGCGATTCGGGCTTCAGCCTGTTCTACGCCGGCATCAACCTGGGCGCGCTGTTCGCGTCCATCGTCTGCGGCTACCTCGGCCAGACCGTGGGCTGGAGCTGGGGCTTCGGCGCCGCCGGCATCGGCATGATGCTCGGGCTCGCCCAGTTCCTGTGGGGCCGCAAGTATTTGCGCGGCCACGCCGAACCGCCCGATCCCTCGAAGCTGCGCGAACGCGTGCTCGGGATCCCGCGCGAAGCCGCGATCTACCTCGGCGCGGTGCTCGGGCTGGCGCCCGTCGCCGGCCTGATGTGGGCGGTGGCGAACGGCGAATTCGCGCTCGGCGGGGAAATCAGCCTCGCGCTGCTGCTGATGATCGTGGTGATGCTCGCGGTGCTGGCCTGGTTCGCGTGGTTCGTGACCACCCGCTGCACGCCGGTGCAGCGCGGGCAGATGATCGCGGCGCTGTCGCTGATCGCGATGTGCCTGGTGTTCTTCATCCTGTACGAACAGACCTACGGCTCGTGGGTCACCTTCACCGACCGCATGCTCACCAAGGACATCGTGCCGTCGCTGGTGCAGCCCGCGCCGGTGGTGCGCTGGAGCGGCGACTGGTCCGCGAACGTGGCCCTGTTCCTGCGCACGGTGCCGTGGTCGACCTTCTCGCTGCTGCTGGCGCCGTTGTCGTTCGTGGTCGCGGCCAGCCTGTCCGACCGCAACCGCGCCTCGCGCGCGCCGCGGATCCTGTTCGCGCTGTCGTGCCTGCTGATGCTGGTGCTGCTGGTGCGCGACAGCGTGGTGCTGCCGCAGACCGCGGGTTCGCTGACCTACCTCGGCGCGATCTTCCTGGTGCTGCTGGCGCCGGTGTTCACCGCGTTGTGGGGCATGCTCGACCGCGTCGGCATGGATCCTTCCAAGCCGGTGAAGAGCGCGCTCGGGCTCGCGTTCGGCGGCCTGTCGTTCATCCCGCTGGCGATCGCCGCGCAGCAGGCCGGCGCGACCGGGGAACTCGCCAGCGTCTGGTGGCTGGTGCTCGCCTACTTCGTGCTCGAGGTCGGCGAGATGTGCCTCGCGCCGGTCGGCCTGTCCGCGGTGACGCAGCTCTCGGTGCCGAGCGTGGTGAGCCTGATGATGGGGACGTGGTTCCTCGCCACCGCGTTCTCGGAAACGCTGGCGGCGCTGTTCGGCAAGCTCGCCGCGATCGACATCCCCGACGGCGCGGCGCTGGATTTCGCCAGCGCAGGCGCGAAGTACGCGCACCTGTTCTGGCTGATGACCTGGATCGGGTTGGGTTGCGGCGTGGTCGCGCTGGTGGTGGCGCCGCTGCTGCGGCGCGCGATGCACGGCGTGCGCTGACGCCGGGCCGGCGGGTGCCGGCCCGGCGAGAACCGGTCACTTCGTCGCGGCGGGCGCGGCGGTGCCGATGTACTTGTCGAAGAAGGCCAGCATCTTCGCGTACAGGTTGAACTGCGCGTCTTCCGCGTAGAAGCCGTGCATCTCGTTCGGCTCGAGGATCACTTCCTCCGCCGGATGGCCGGCGGCCTTGAGCGCATCGCGCATCGCCGCGGTCTGTTCCGGCGGAGCACGCTCGTCCTTGAGCCCGGCGGCGAGGAACACCGGCGCCTTGATCCGGTCCGCCAGGAACGCCGGCGAGCGCGCATGCAGTTGCGTTTCGTCGGTGCCGATCGTGCGGCGCAGGTAGCGCTTGCCCGATTCGCGTTCGGAGACGTCGCCCTTGTGGTACATCATCTCCAGGTCGTAGACGCCGGCGTAGCCGACCGCGCACTTGTACAGGTCCGGCTCCTTGGCGACCGCCATCAACGAGGCGTAGCCACCGTAGCTGCCGCCGTAGATGCAGACGCGCGACGGGTCCGCGTAGCCCTGCGCCGCGACCCAGCGGGTGACGTCGGTCAGGTCGTCCTGCATCTTCGTGCCCCATTCGCCGTGGCCGCGGTCCTCGAACGCCTGCCCGTAGCCGCCCGAGCCGCGGTAGTTCAGCTGTACGACCAGGTAGCCGCGGCTGGCGAGCAGTTGCGCTTCGCCGTTGAACCCCCAGTCGTCGCGGATCCCGATCGGGCCGCCGTGCGGATTGATGATGGTGGGCAGTCCCTTGCCGCCGCCGCGCGGCATGGTCATGTAGCCGTACAGCGTCAGGCCGTCGCGGGCCTTGAACGAGAACGGAACCACCTTGGACATGCGCGCCGGGTCGAGCTGCGGCGCGCCCTTCATCAGGAACCGCACCGAACCGGAATCGCGGTCGAACAGGTACAACTGGCCCGGGTCGGTATCGCTGCGCACCGACACCACTACCTTCTTGCCGTCGCGCGTCGCGCTGGTCAGGTCCACCAGCTCGCCCGGAAAGGCCTTGCTCAGCGACGCGTAGATCGCGGCGTCGGGGTTGTTCGCCTCGACCATCTCGACATGCGGCGCGCCGGCCGCGGTCACGACCGCCAGCACCGTGCTCGCATCGGACGCCACCACGAATTGCGATGGCGAAGCGGCCGGATCGGCGTATAGGCTCTTGAAGCCGTCGGTGGCCGGATCGAGCAGGCCGAACTCCTCCGGCTTGCCCGCATCCGACGACAGCGCGTAGATCCTGCCGTCGGGCGCGGTTCCGATCACGGACACCTGCCGGCTGTCGTCGCGCTTGCCGAGCAGCGTCCAGTTGCCGTCGTCGCCCCGGCGGTACAGCTCCGAATGCTGCTGGTAGTTGCCCGCCTCGTCCTTGTCGTCGCTGCAGTTCGCGTACCTGGGCACGCGCTTCTCGTCGAGGATCATCGCGCAGTTGTCGCGCGGTGCGCGCGCGAGTTCATTGCGGCGACCGGTGAGCGCATCGATCAAAACGACCTGGTTCCGCCCGCCTTCCGAGCCGTCGTAAATCTGCATGATGGCCTGGTTCTCTTCGCCGGAATCCGGCTCGAGCATCTGGTAGACCTCGCCGAAATGCACCATCCGGTTGCGCCCTGTGTTCGCGTCGGACGAATAGCTCACGAGCGTGCGCGGATGACCGCCGTCCGCGTCCATCGCGTACCAGGCCCCCGTGCCGAACGGCGCGGCGAGCGAACCGAAATTCTTGGTGGAGGTGTACATCAGGCGGTTCGGCCCGACCCAGTAGAAATCGCCGACGCTTTCGCGGCCGGTCAGCCGGGTGATGCGGATCACCTTCATGTCCGCCAACGTGAGGACCGCCAGCACTTTCTGCGATTCCTGCTGCATGGTCAGCGCGAGGAAGCGCCCATCCGGGGAAATCTTGGCCCCGCTGTACTCGGGGTGGTGGATGAAATCGCGGATCGGCAACGGCTCGTCGGCCATCGCCGGCGCCGCGGCCAGGGCCGCGGCGAACAGCGCGGCGGTGGCCAGGAAACGTGGTGCCATGGAATCGGTTCTCCCGTCGTGATGGGTGTGGCGGGGCGCATCGCGCCCCGAAGCGTCAATGCGCGGGCGCCGTCGCATCCGTCGCGCCGCCGCCGATGTTGGTGGACAGGAACGCCAGCAGCTTCTGGTAGAAGGCGGTCTGGTGTTCCGTGGTGTAGAACCCATGGCCCTCGGTGCGTATGAACATCGTCTCCACCGGAACGCCGGCGGCGCGAAGGGCCTTCTCCATCCGTTCACTGTGCTCGATCGGCGCGCGCTCGTCCTCGCCGCCGGCGGCGAGGAACACCGGCACCTTGATCGATGCGGCCTGGTTGACCGGCGAGACCTTGCCGAGCTCCGACGGCTCGCCGATCCAGTCGTGCATGTAGTTGCGGCCCGATTCCAGTTCGCGTGTATCGCCCTTGCTGAACATCAGCGGCAGGTCGTACACGCCCACGTAACCGGCCGCGCACTTGTAGAGCGAGGGCTCCTTGGCGACGCCTTCGAGCGCCGCGTAACCTCCGTAGCTCGCGCCGTAGATGCAGATGCGCGCCGGATCGGCGATGCCCTGCCCGACGGCCCATTGCGTGGCATCGGTCACGTCGTCCTGCATCTTTCCGCCCCATTCCCTCGCGCCGGCCTGGGTGAAGGCGCGCCCGTAGCCGGATGAGCCGCGGAAGTTCACCTGCAATACGGCATAACCGGCGGAAGCGAGGATTTGGGTTTCGGAATCGAAACCCCAAGCATCAGCGGACCCGAAAGGGCCGCCATGCGGCAGCACCACCATCGGCAGGTTCTTGCCGTTGCTGCCGTGGGGGATGGTCAGGAATCCGTGCAATGCCAATCCGTCGCGCGCCTTCAACTCGATGGGGCGCTCTTCCGCCATCTTCCCCGGATCGATCCAGTCGCGACGGGCGAGCAGGAAGCTCGCCTTCTTGTTGACGGTGTCGAACAGATAGAAGCTGCCCGGGTCGCGGTCGCTGCGTACTTCCACCAAAGCGAGCGAACCGTCCCGGGTCTTGGACGTGATCGCGACCGAACTTCCGGGGAACGCGGCCTCGAGGCTGCGGTAAAGCCGTGCTTCGGCGCTTCCCTCGTCGAAGAACACGGTATGCGGCTTGCCGCCTGCGATGAATGCCCCCACCGGCGCGCCATGCGGCTTTTCCAGTGCGCGAATGATTCGGTCCGGGTCGCCCACCGCATCGCGCAACACCGTCTTCCTGCTGCCGTCGGTGGTGTCGAATGCCACGATGGCATCGGGCCCAGAAGCCTGCTCGACCTGCAGGTACGCGTATCGGTCGTCCGAGGAAAACCCGAGCGGGCTCTCGACGTGGTCGCTGACCGCTTCGTTGTTGAGCTCCTTCCAGTCTGTCGTCTTCGTCCAATCGGACGCATCGGCCGCGCGGTAATACAGCTTGTTGGCGTTCTGCAGGTCGTGCCCCCAGGCGAAACGGACCACGCCCTTGCCGTCGGCCAGGTAATCGGCATTGCGCACCGGCGAACGCGCAACCGGCACACGGCGACCCGAATAGACATCCATCTTCTCGACCCGGTCATAGGAGTCGCCGGAAAATGGCCGTGCCAGGATCAGGACGTTCTTGTCGTCGTCGGGCAGGTCGTCGATGAGGAACGCCGCGATCATTTCCGTTTTCTTGGTCTGGATGTGCGTCCCCGTGCTCATGACGTTGACGTCCTGACCCACCAGGATCTGCTTGTCGCTGCCGTCGGCGTTCATGGCATAGAGATTGCCGGTGAGCTGAGGCCGGTCCAGCCCGCCGAACTTGCGCGACGTACCGAACACGACCCGATCCGAATTGACCCAATCGAAATCTTCGACGTAGGTGTTCTTGCCCAGACCGAAACCGCCCATGAGCTTGTTGTCCGCGCGGTTCAGGATCACGAGGATGGAATTGTCCTCGGAGGGAACCGTTGCGGCGTAATACCTGCCGTCCGGCGAAATCTTGATCTGGTCGAAGCTGTCCGGCTTCACGAACCCCGCGATGTCGGCCTGGGCGGCGGACGCCGCGACAGGCGCAAGCATGATCGCAAACGCGACCGCCAGTGAGCGAAATACCATGGATTGGATCCCCCGTTGTGCCGGCGCCGCTTCCGTGCGTCCCCACGACTCCACGTCGCGCCTGCGGCTAGGATACCGCCCCCGTGGCGGCACGGCTGCGGATTCCCGTGGAATCAGCCGCGCTTCAACGCTTCCAGCGCTTGCGCGAGCCCGATCCGCCAGTCCGGCGGGTCGATGCCGAAATCGCGCCGCAACTTCGCCGTGTCCAGCACCGAATACGCCGGCCGCGCCGCGGGCGTGGGGTATTCCGCGGTCGAAATCGCTTCGACCATCGGCGCGCGCGGCAGCAGGCCGCGTTCGACCGCGCCGGCGAAGATCGATTCGGCGAAGCCGTGCCAGCTGGCCTGGCCGGCCGCGGTGAGGTGCCAGGTGCCGGATGCGCGCGAGGGATGCGCGAGGACCCGCGCCGTCGCATCGGCGATCAGGGCCGCGCTGGTCGGCGTGCCGACCTGGTCGGCGACCACGCGCAGGCGATCGCGCTCGGCGCCGAGGCGCAGCATGGTGAGCAGGAAATTCCTGCCGCGCGGCGCATACACCCAGGCCGTGCGCAGGATGGCGTGGTCGGCGCCGCTGGCGCGGATCGCCTCCTCGCCGGCGAGCTTGCTTTCGCCATAGGCGCCGAGCGGCGAAACCGGATCGTCCTCGCGATACGGGCGCGTGCCGCGTCCGTCGAACACGTAGTCGGTGGAGTAATGCACCAGCCGCGCGCCACGCCGCGCGCAGGCTTCGGCCAAGGCGCGCGGCGCATCGGCGTTGACGCGGAACGCGGCCTCGCGCTCGCGTTCGGCCAGGTCGACCGCGGTCCAGGCGGCGGCGTTCACCACCACGTCCGGCGCGATGCGTTCGACCAGCGCGGCGAGCGAACCGGCATCGTCGAAATCCGCGATCTCGCAGGCGGCGCCCTCCGGAAGCCGGCCATCGCGCGTCGCCGCGACCAGCGCGCCGAGCGGCGCGAGGCTGCGCCGCAGCTCGAAGCCGACCTGGCCGTTGGCGCCGAGCAGCAGCAGCTTCACGCCGCGTACGTCGGCAGGCGTCCGGGCGCGATCTCGTCGAGGAACGGCGCGTTCGCGTCCTTCGCCGACAGCAGCGGTTCCGCCACCGGCCAGTCGATCGCGAGCCGCGCGTCGTTCCAGCGCACGCCGGCGTCGGCCTCGCGGTCGTAGGTCGCCGTGCACAGGTAGGTGAACAGCGCGCTCTCGCTGAGCACGACGAAGCCGTGGGCGAAGCCTTCCGGAATCCAGAAGTGGCGCTTGTTTTCGGCGCTCAGCACCGCCGCGGTCCACTGGCCGAAGCTCGGCGATCCGCGGCGGATGTCCACCGCCACGTCCCAGACCTCGCCTTCCAGCACCGAGACCAGCTTGCCCTGCGGCTTCGGCCATTGGTAATGCAGGCCGCGCAGCACGCCACGCGCCGAGCGCGAGACGTTGCCCTGCACGAAGCGCGGCGCGAGGCCGTGCGCGGCGAGCTTGTCGTGGTTGAACGATTCGTAGAAGAAGCCGCGCTCGTCGCCGAACACCTGCGGTTCCAGCAACAGGCAGCCCGGCAAATCGGTTTCGACCACCTTCATGCGATGCGGCCCTGCTCCAGGCGGGCATGTTCGAGCAGGCCCAGCAGGTACTGGCCGTAACCGTTCTTCGCCAGCGGCTTCGCCAGGTCGCGCAGTTGGGCTTCGTCGATCCAGCCGTTGAAGAAGGCGATTTCCTCCGGGCAGCACACCCGCAGGCCCTGGCGCTTCTCGATGGTCTCGATGTAGGTCGAGGCCTCGACCAGCGATTCGTGGGTGCCGGTGTCGAGCCAGGCGAAGCCGCGGCCCATCTTCTCCAGGTGCAGCGAACCGTCCTCGAGGTAGCGGCGGTTGAGGTCGGTGATCTCCAGCTCGCCGCGCGGCGAGGGCTTGAGCGCCGCGGCGTAGTCGCTGGCGCGTCCGTCGTAGAAGTACAGGCCGGTGACCGCGTAGTTCGATTTGGGTTGCGCCGGTTTTTCCTCCAGGCCGACCACCTTGCCGGAGGCGTCGAACTCGGCCACGCCGTAGCGCTCCGGGTCGCGCACCCAGTAGCCGAACACGGTCGCGCCGGTGTCGCGCGCGTTGGCGCGCTGCAGCAGGTCGGTGAGGCCGTGGCCGTAGAAGATGTTGTCGCCCAGGACCAGGCAACTCGGCTGGCCGGCGACGAACTCGCGGCCGATCAGGTAGGCCTGCGCCAACCCGTCCGGGCTCGGCTGCGCGGCGTATTCGATGCGCATGCCCCACTGCGAACCGTCGCCAAGCAGGTTGCGGAACAAGGCCTGCTCGTGCGGCGTGTTGATCACCAGCACTTCGCGGATGCCGGCGAGCATCAGCACACTCAGCGGGTAGTAGATCATCGGCTTGTCGTACACCGGCAGCAGCTGCTTGCTGATCGCCTGGGTGATCGGGTACAGCCGCGTGCCGGAACCGCCGGCGAGGATGATGCCTTTTCGTTGCGCGCTCATGCCGCGGTCCCGATGCGTTCGAGGCGATAGCTGCCGTCGAGCACGCGCCGCACCCAGTCCTGGTTCGCGAGGTACCAGTCCACGGTTTCGGCGATGCCGCGTTCGAAGGTGTATCCCGGCTCCCAGCCCAGCTCGTCGCGCAATTTCGACGCGTCGATCGCGTAACGGCGGTCGTGGCCGGGGCGGTCGGCGACGAACGCGATCTGCGATTCGCGCGGCTTGCCGTCGGCGCGCGGGCGGCGCTGGTCGAGCAGCGCGCAGATCGCCTTCACCACCTCGATGTTCTGCATCTCGGCGTTGCCGCCGACGTTGTAGGTCTCGCCGACGCGGCCCTTCGCGAGCACCGCGCGGATCGCCGCGCAGTGGTCGCGCACGAACAGCCAGTCGCGCACCTGCCTGCCGTCGCCGTACACCGGCAGCGGTTCGCCGGCCAGCGCCTTCGCGATGACCAGCGGGATGAGTTTTTCCGGGAAGTGGTACGGGCCGTAGTTGTTGCTGCAGTTGGTGGTCAGCACCGGCAGCCCGTAGGTGTGGTGGAAGGCGCGCACCAGGTGGTCGGAGGCGGCCTTGGACGCGGAATACGGCGAATTCGGCGCGTAGGGCGTGTCCTCGGTGAACTTGCCGGTGTCGCCGAGCGAGCCGTAGACCTCGTCGGTGGAGACGTGCAGGAAGCGGAAGTCCCGCTTCGCTTCGCCTTCGAGCGACTTCCAGTGGTCGCGCACCGCCTCGAGCAGCGCCAGCGTGCCCACGACATTGGTCTGGATGAACGCGGCCGGGCCGTCGATGGAGCGGTCGACGTGGCTTTCCGCGGCGAAGTTCACCACCGCGTCCGGGCGATGTTCGGCCAGCAGCCTCGCGACGAGTTCGCGGTCGCCGATGTCGCCGTGCACGAACACGTGGTCCGGGTTGCCGTCCAGCGACGCGAGCGTGTCGCGGTTGCCGGCGTAGGTCAGCGCGTCCAGGTTCACCACCCGGATGCCGTCGCCGACCGCGCCCAGCACGAAGTTCCCGCCGATGAAACCGGCTCCGCCGGTGACCAACCACGTAGGCACTGTGCAACTCCCTCGATTCCTGCGCGGGCCGTCGCCCGCCAAAACACACGGCGGGCCGAAGCCCGCCCCGGTGCCGCCTGGCCTCAGAACGGGATGTCGTCGTCGAACGGCACGTCGTCGAAGCCCGCCGCCGGCGCGGGCGCGGAACCGCGCGCGGCCGGTTCGCGGCGCTGGGCCGGGGCCGGGCGCGAACCGCGTTCGTAACCGCCGCCACCGCCCTGGCCGCCTTCGCCGCCGCCGCGGCCGCCGAGCATCTGCATCTCGTTGGCGATGATGTCGGTGCTGTAGCGCTCGACGCCGTTCTTGTCGGTGTACTTGTCGGTGCGCAGCGAGCCCTCGATGTAGACCTGCGAACCCTTGCGCAGGTAGTCGCCGGCGATCTCGGCGAGGCGGCCGAAGAACTTCACCCGGTGCCACTCGGTGCGTTCCTGCGCCTGCCCGGTCTGCTTGTCCTTCCACTGCTCGGAGGTCGCGACCGAGATGGTCGTGATCGTGGTCCCGCCCTGGGTCGCCTTCACGTCCGGGTCGTTGCCGAGGTTGCCGACCAGGATCACCTTGTTGATGCCGCGTGCCATGTGCATTCCTTATGTGCCGTCCGGATGCGGACGACAGGCATTCGATTATAGCGGCCGCCCCCGCGGCACCGGCCGACGCCGCGCCGGACGGCCGGAAAACCCTGAATCGCGCCTCCGCCGCGGCCTATAATCGCGCTTTCGCATCAATGGCTTGCCGATGGATTCGACCGCCGGACCGCGCACCCCGCCCGACCTCGCCTCGATCCAGGCGCTGGCGCGCGCGGACATGGACGCGGTGGATGCGCTGATCCGGCGCCGGCTCGCCTCCGACGTGGCGCTGGTGAACCAGGTCGCCGAATACATCATCGGCGCCGGCGGCAAGCGCCTGCGGCCGATGCTGCTGTTGCTCGCCGCGCGCGCGCTCGGCCACCGCGGGCCGGACGCGCACCAGCTCGCGGCGGTGGTGGAATTCATCCACACCGCGACCCTGCTGCACGACGACGTGGTCGACGAATCCGACCTGCGCCGCGGCCGCCGCACCGCCAACGCGGTGTTCGGCAACGCGGCCAGCGTGCTGGTCGGCGATTTCCTGTATTCGCGCGGCTTCCAGCTGATGGTCGAACTCGACCGCATGGAAGTGATGCGGATCCTCGCCGACACCACCAACCAGATCGCCGAGGGCGAGGTGCTGCAGCTGCTGCACGTGCGCAATCCCGATACCGACGAGGCCGCCTACCTGCGGGTGATCGAGCGCAAGACCGCGGTGCTGTTCGCCGCCGCGACCAAGCTCGGCGCGATATTGGCCGGTGCAAGCGAAGCCGAGCAAGCTCGGCTCTACAGCTACGGCCTCAACCTGGGCTATGCGTTCCAGATCGCCGACGACGTGCTCGACTACGCCGCCGACGCCGACGCGCTGGGCAAGAACCTCGGCGACGACCTCGCCGAAGGCAAGGCCACCTTGCCGCTGATCCACGCGATCGCGCACGGCGACGACGTTACGCGAGCGAAGCTGCGCGACGCGGTCGAACACGGCGACGTCGGCGCGATGCCGACGGTCCTCGCCGCGATCCGCGCCAGCGGCGGCCTCGACTACAGCCGCGAGCGCGCCCGCGCCTTCGCCGGCGCGGCGATGCACGCGCTCGAGGGATTGCCCGACAACGAGGCGAGCGCCGCGCTGCGCGGGCTGGCCGTGCATGCGGTCGAGCGCGATCGCTGAACCCCGCGTTCGTCAGGCGCGGCCGCGGCGCCTGGCCGGCGCGGTTTCCGGCAGCAACGCGACCGCGACCAGGCCCACCAGCGCGCCGCCGATCATGTACCACGCCGGCGCCAGCGGATTGCCGGTGGCGTGCGTGAGCCAGCCGACCACGAACTGGGTCGACCCGCCGAACACCGAAATCGCCAGCGCGTAGATCAGCGACAACCCGCCCGAACGCCGCTGCGGCGGCAGCGATTCGGTGATCGACACCAGGAAGACCGCGGTCGACAGCGTCGCCGCGATCGCGAGCGTCGCCGACACCGCGAACAGGACCGGCGCGGTGCGCGCGCGTTCGAGCAGCCAGAAGCACGGGAAGATCGCCAGCAACAGCACGGCCAGCGGCGCCAGCATCACCGGCTTGCGCCCGAAGCGGTCGGAGAGCCAGCCGCCGAGCGGATCGCAGCACACGCCGCACAGGCCGACGATCGCGGTCGCGCCCAGCGCGAGCTTCGAGGGCATGCCCAGGGTCGTGCCGGCGTAGGTGGTGAGGTAATCGAGGATGTAGTTGGTGGTGGTCGCCGCGGCCAGCATCGCGAAGCCGAGCACCGCGATGCGGCCGATGCCGGCGCGCGGCTGCGCTTCCGGGGCCCGGGTCGCGGCGTGCAGCGTCTCGCCGAGCGTGCGGCGCAGGTACAGCCCGAACGGCACGATCACCGCGCCGGCCAGCAGCGCCACGCGCCAGCCCCAGGCATCGAGTTCCGGTTCGCTGAGCGCATGCGCCAGCACCACGCCGACCGTGCCCGCGGCCAACGTCGCCGCATCCGCGCTCATCGACTGCAGCGAGATGTACAGGCCGCGGCGATGCACCGGCGCGGCTTCCATCATGAACGCGGTGCTCGGCCCGACCTCGCCGCCGAGCGCGAAGCCCTGCAGCAGCCGGAACGCGATCACCAGGATCGGCGCGAGCACGCCGATCGAGGCGTAGGACGGCGTCAGCGGCAGCCCGATCGTGGCGATGCCGATCAGCGCGAACGACAGCAGCATCGCCGGCCTGCGCCCGCGCCGGTCGCCCATGCGCCCGATCACCCAGGCGCCGAGCGGACGGGTCAGGAAGCCCGCGCCGAAGGTGGCGAGCGAGGCGAGCAGGCTGAGGTCGCGTTCGTGCGACGGGAAGAAGGTCCGGCCGATCTGCGCGGCGAAGAACGCGTAGGTGACGAAGTCGTAGAACTCGAGCGCGTTGCCGGCGCAGACCGCGGCCACGTGGCGCGCGGGCAAGGGCCTGGCGCCGGCCGCAACCGCCTCGACCCGGGCTTCGTCCATCCCCACCCCCGCGTGGCGCCGCGCGCCGTCGGCATGCGCGCGATGTTACGCGAGCGGGCGCCCTCAGCGCCTGGCCAGCGCGTAGCCGAAGCGTTCGGCGAAGAACACCCGCATCATCCGCTCGCCGCGGCGCATCGCCAGCTCGTCGTAGACGCAGCCGGGCGGGTTGTGCGCCTCCGGCAGCGCGAAGCAGTGCACCGCGCCGCTGAAGTTCACGAACTGCCAGTCCACGCCGGCGTCGTTCATTTCCTTTTCGAACGCGGGGATGTCCTTGGCCACGTAGCCGTCGTCGGCGCCGTTCAACACCAGCAGGCTGGGCTTGAAGTCGCCGCGCACCGCGGGCTTGTCGGTGTCGAGCGCGCCGTGGAAGGTCGCCACCGCGGCGAGGTCGGCGCCGCTGCGCGCGAGCTCCAGCACCGTCGCGCCGCCGAAGCAGTAGCCGACCGCGCCGATCCGACGCAGGTCGATGGGCGCGTTCGCGGCCTGTTCGCGCAGCACCTGCAGCGCCTTGTTCGCGCGCGCGCGCAGCACGCCACGATCGGCGTACAACGCCTTCACCTGCGCCATCGCCTCCTCGTCGTTCTTCGGACGCACGCCCTTGCCGTACACGTCGGCGAGCAGCACCACGTAATCGCGGCCGGCGATGTGTTCGGCCTTGGCCACGGCGTTGTCGCCGGCGCCCTTCCAGTCCGGCACCATCAGCACGCCCGGCCGCTTCGCGGTGGTCGCGTCGTCGTAGACCAGGAAGCCGCTGAAGGCCTTTCCGTCCAGCGTCCAGTCCACCGGTTTGGCCTGCATCTTCGCGAGGACGGGGAAAGCGGCGATCAGCAATGCGATGGCGAAGGCGATTCGGCGCATGGCGATGTCCTCGTGGGGAATGCGGCGAGCCTACGCCGAAGCTGTTGCGCAGGCGTGAAACAGGCTGTCTTCCTGAGCGCAGCGAAGGACCTGTTTTGGGATAGCGCGGGAACAGCAGGTCCTTCGGCTACGCCTCAGGATGACAACTCAAAAGATCCCCATGCCCGCGATGCCCGAAATCGCATCCGGATCGAATCCGGCGAGCTCGGCGAACCGGCGTCCGCGCGCGACGTAATCGCGATACAGGCCGAAGCTGGGCGCGCCGGGCGACAGCAGGATCACGCCGCCGTTCGGCAACGCGGCGCGCGCCAGCGGCAGCGCCTCGTCGAGATCTCGCGCCTGCGCCAATGCGAACCGCCCCTGCGCCGCCAGCGGCTCGAGCGCTGCGTGGACGCGGTCGCCGTTCTGCCCGGCGACGTCGTGGCCGAGGGTCACGATGGCCGCGGGCGCGCGGGCGCACATCGCATCGACGAACTCCTGCCACGGCAGGCCGCGGTCGTGGCCGCCGACCAGCACGGCGACTTCGCGTTCGCGGTACAGCGCGAGCGCGGCGAGCGTGGCGTGCGGCGTGGTGCTGATCGAATCGTCGACGTAGAGGATGCCGTCGCGTTCGCCGACCGGCTGCAAGCGGTGCGGCAGCGGATGGAACGACATCGCCCGCGGCGCGAGCGCGGCCGCATCCAGTCCGAAGGCTTCCAGCGCGGTCAATACCGCGCACAGGTTGCCGCGGTTGTGGCGGCCGGGCAGCGGCAACGACGCCGTGTCCATCACGAACGCGTCGCCGCGGTGCAGCGCGTCCCCGCGCAGGTGCCAGCCGCGTTGGTCGCCGTACCAGCGCACTTCGCTGTCCGGCAACGAGAGCGAAGCGAGCGTCGGGTCGGCGGCGTTGAGCACCGCGATGTCGGGCTTCGCCCCGGTCAGCAGCGCGAGCTTGTCGGCGACGTAGCGCGCTTCGCTGCCGTGCCAGTCGAGGTGTTCGGGATGGATGTTGGTGACGATGGCGATGCCCGGGCGCGCGCCGGAGGCGGCGACGTCGCGGGTCTGGTAGCTCGACAGCTCGATCGCCCACGCGTCCGCCCGTTCGTCGATCAGCTCCAGCAACGGCAGGCCGATGTTCCCGGCCAGCGCCGTGCGTAATCCCGCGGCGCGCAGCAGGTGCGCGAGCAGCGCGGTGGTCGTGCTCTTGCCCTTGGTGCCGGTGACGCAGAACGTGCGCGCCATGGTGCCGTCGCCGGCGTGTTGCGCGAACCACAACGCCGTGCCGCCGAGGAAGCGCGTGCCGCGTTCCGCGGCGAATTGCGCTTCCGGTTTGTAGGGGCTGATCCCGGGCGACTTGACGACGACATCGAACGCGGACAGCGCCTCGCCCGTCACCGCGGTTTCGACCTGCAGCGCCGGATCTGCAAGCGCGACGGCATCGCCCGCTTCGCCGGGCGCGCAGAGCAGCGTCAAAGGCGTAACGAATTGCCCTTCCGAATCCCGAATCCCGAATCCCGAATCCCGTGACATGCGCAGCGCCGCATACGCCGCGCGCCCTTCGCGCCCCCAGCCCCACAGGGCGACGCGCTTGCCCGCGAGCGAGGCGATGTCAGGCGGCGGAAACTTAGTCGACAAGCCGTGCACGCAGGCGTTCCCACAGCGCGGGCGGGATGCGATGTTCGCCCTCGGGCGCGAGCAACGGGTCCACGCGCAGTTCCACGGCATCGAGCTGCGGCGCGATCTCGCGCGCGAAGCGTTCCACCAGCGCGTCCTCGCGCCATTCCGGGCGCTGCGCCAGCGCCGCCATCGCCGCGCGCGATTCGCGGCCCTCGCCCACGCATTCGAACGGCTTGTGGTCCTGGTACTCGAGCAGCGCGTCGTAGCCGGCGGTCTGGTCCGGATCGTCGAGCAGGTTGCGGCCGAAGATCGCGGTCAACCGCGGCTTGGGCATGAACGGCGCGAGCGCGAGGAACACGAAATGGCATTTCGGGCAGACGCCGCACCAGCGCGCGGCCGGGCGCTCGCCGAGCAGGTGGAAATTGCGGTTGCAGCTGGAGAACCACGCGTCGTAGCGGTCGCTCTTCGCAAACTGCCGCGCGACCGCGAGTTCCGACAAGGGGCGCAGCAGCGAGTAGTAGCGCAGGTCCGCGGCGATGCGCCGCTGCACGTAGTCGCCGAACGCGGATTCGAACGCCCAGCCCTTCGACCACTGGTGGTTGACCTCGCCGGTGCCGGGGATGATCGAGCCGTAGCTGGCGGAGCGTTCGTTCGAGAACACCACCTGGTCGAAGCCGAGCAGCACCGCGGCGAACACCAGGATCGCCGAATTCACCGCCGTCACCGGGATGTGGCCGTTCCACGCGCCCTGGCGGTTGTATTCGAACAGCTGCGGCGCGAGCTGGCGGCCGATGTTGAGCGTGGGCAGGCCGGTGCGCGCGGCGCAGGCGGCGATCAGCTGCGAGCCGCCGATCCAGGCCACGGTCTGTTCGACGCCGAGGTCGCGCAGCGCCTCGATGCTGACCAGCGAATCCTTGCCGCCGCCGATGGCGACCAATGCGTGTTCGCGCAGGCCGATGGTTTCGGCCCCCTCTCCCGCCCTGCGGGCACCCTCTCCCTCAGAGGGGAGAGGGGAAGAAACGGGAAACTTGATGCGCCCGTGCAGGTCCAGCCCGTTGCGATACGCGAATTCGCCCAGCCCGTGCAGGTACAGGTTTTCCAGCAGCGCGGCGGTATCGGCGTCGATGGCGTAGCCGTCGATGCGGATCTCCCGCGGCACCGCGGCCTTGTAGTAGCTGACGCCGGCGACGAGGTGCAGCAGCCGCAACGCGCGTTCGACCGCGGCGGCGCGTGCGCCGTCCAGCTCGAACGGCGCGCCCGGCACGACCACGGTTTCGACCAGCTCCGGGCCGTCGTCGAAGGCGTAGGCGAGCTGCGCGATGCCGGTCTGCGCGTCGAACTCGCAGCGCACGAAGCGGAAGACGCGGATCGCGTCGCGGTCGAAGGTCCAATCGTTCATTCGATCATGCCTTTGTCGAGCAGGTCCTCTGCCGGCAGCGCCCGCAGGTTGTATTCGCTGGCCATGCTGGAACCGTAGGCGCCGGCGTCGGCGACGAGCATGACGTCGCCCGGGGCGGTCGCGCGCGGCAGGCGCCGATCCTTGCCGAACAGGTCGCTTGATTCGCAGATCGGGCCGACGATGTCGAACATCGCCTCGTCGGCGTCGTCGAGTCGCGACAGGTTGGCGATGTCGTGCCAGGCCTCGTACAGTGCCGGGCGGATCAGCGCGTTCATGCCGGCGTCGAGTCCGACCCGGCGCACGCCATCCTTTTCGACGACCTGCGTCGCGTGCGCGAGCAGCACGCCGGCCTCGGCGACGAGGAAGCGGCCCGGTTCGATCGCCAGCTTGAACGCCGGGTGCACGCGCTTCATCTGCGCGAGGCCTTCGGCCCAGGCGGCGAGGTCGAACGGCTCCTCGTCGGCACGGTAGGGAATCGGCAGCCCGCCGCCGATGTCGATGGTTTCCACGCTGCCGATGCGCCGCGCGAAACCGGCGAGTTCGTCCAGCATCGCCTTCCAGTGGCCGCCGTTGTCGACGCCGCTGCCCAGGTGCGCGTGCAGGCCGGTGATGGCGATGCCGAGCGCGCGCGCCGCGTCGACGAATTCGTCCACGCGCTGCGCCGGCAAGCCGAACTTCGCGTCCTTGCCGCCGGTGCTGACCTTCTCGTGGTGGCCGTCGCCGTAGCCGAGGTCGATGCGCAGCCACAGCGCGCGGCCGCGGAACAGCCGCGGCCAGCGCTGCAGCAGTTCCACGTTGTCGACGGTGACGGTCACGCCGCGCTCGAACGCGGCGAGGTATTCGTCCACCGGCGCGAAGCTCGGGGTGAACAGCACGCGTTCGGCCGCGAGGTCCGGCAATGTTTCGAACACGCGCTCCAGTTCGCCCAGCGACACGCATTCCAGGCCGAAGCCTTCGGCGACCAGCGCGCGCAGGATCGCCGGATGCGGGTTCGCCTTGATCGCGTAGTAGCGGCGGTCGATGGCGTCGATCGCAGACAGCTGCCGCGCGCGTTCGCGCACCGTCGGCAGGTGGTAGGCGTAACGCGGCGTGCCCCGCTGCGCGAGCGCGAGCAGGCGATCGCGTTCGCCGCGCCACCACGGCGCCGCGCGTCGCGGCGCGCCGTGCAGCAGCGCGCGCCAGCTCGGGCCGAACACGCCGGCGTCGTGCACCGGCATCGCGCCGCTGCGGATCAGCTCCGCGTGCAGTTGCGGCACCAGTCCGTCGGCGTCGGCCTCGTCGACGACGAAGGTGAGGTTGAGGTCGTTCGACGACTGCGAAATCAGGTGCACGCGTTCGCGCCCGAACGCGGCCCAGATGTCGGACAGGCGATGCAGCAGCGAACGCATGCCGCGCCCGACCAGGGTGATCGCCGCGCACGGCGCGATGACCTTGACGCGACAGACCTCGGCGAGGTCTTCCGACAGTTTCGCCAGCACGTCGGTGCTGACCAGGTTGTCGGACGGATCGAGCGAGACGGTGACGTTGGTTTCCGAGGAACCGATCAGGTCCACCGACAGGCCGTGGCGCTTGAAACGCTCGAACACGTCGGCGAGGAAGCCGACCTGCTGCCACATGCCGATGCTTTCCATCGACACCAGCACGATGCCGTTGCGGCGGCTGATCGCCTTCACGCCCGGCACCGCGGCGACGCTGGCGTCGATGCGCGTGCCCGGCAGTTCCGGGTTCGAGGTATCGAGGATCGCCATCGGCACGCCGGCGTCGCGGCAGGGCGCGATCGAACGTGGATGCAGGACCTTGGCGCCGGTGGTGGCGATTTCCTGCGCTTCGGCATAGTCGAGGCGCGCGAGCAGGCGCGCGTCCGGCACCTCGCGCGGGTTGGCGCTGAACATGCCGGGCACGTCGGTCCAGATCTCGACGCGCTTCGCGCCGAGCAATGCGCCGAAATACGCGGCCGAGGTGTCCGAGCCGCCACGGCCGAGGATCGCGGTGCCGCCGTCGTCGTGGCGGGCGATGAAGCCCTGGGTCAACAGCATTCCCGAGGGTTGCGCGGCGAAGCGCGCGCGCAGCGCGGCGTCGCCCTCGTGCGCGCAGTTCACCGACAGCCGCAGCGCCCAGTCGCTCTGGTTCGGCATCGCTAGCGCGCGCAGCCAGTCGCGCGCATCGCACCAGCCGAAATCGAGCCCGCGCGCACGCAGGTAGGCGGCGCCGAGCGTCGACGACAGCAATTCGCCCTGCGCCAGCACTTCGGCCTGCCAGTCGAGCGGGCGCGAGGCTGCGCGCGGATCGTCGCGCAGCGATTCGAGCGCGCGCAGGCGTTCGCCCAGCGCGGCGCCAGGATCGAGGCCGAGCTCGGCGCAGAACCCGCGGTGGCGTTCGAGCAGCGCGGCGATGCGGCCGCCGATGTCGTCGCCGTTCGCGATCGCCTGCAGTTCGTTGGTCACGCCCGACAGCGCGGACACGACCACCAGCACGCGGCCCTCGCCGGCGCGCGCCGAAGCGATCCGGCCGATCTCGTCCCAGCGCTCGCGCCTGGACACCGAGGTGCCGCCGAACTTGAGCACGGTCCAGGGAACGTCGGCGGGACGGGCGGGCGGCATAGAATCCGGGGACTGCCCGGGCATCGGGCGCGAACCGCGATTCTAGTCGATGGCTCCCGTTCCCACCGCGCGCCGCTACCTGCAATGCGACGTGTTCGCCGACCGCCCCGGCGCCGGCAATCCGCTCGGCGTGGTGTTCGACGCCGGCGACATGGACGCGACCGCGATGCAGGCGCTGGCCGCGTGGCTCAACCTGTCGGAGACGATCTTCTTCCTGCCGCCCGGCCCCGGCGCCGATTACCGCATCCGCATCTTCACCCCGGGCAGCGAATTGCCCTTCGCCGGCCACCCCAGCGTCGGCGCGGCCTGGGTCGCGGTCGCGCACCGGCTGGCGATGCCGCGCGAAGGCCGCTTGGTGCAGCAATGCGAAGCCGGACTGCTGCCGGTGCACGTGACCCGCGCCGACGATCGATTCCACGTCGCCGTGCGCAGTCCGCATGCGCGGCCGGCCGGCGAACTCGCCAGCCCGCTGCCCGCGGGGCTGGACGCGATCGCCGCGCCGGGCCGTCCCGCCGCGTTGTGGGACAACGGCCCGCGCTGGTGGCTGGTGGAAGCCGCGTCCGCGGCGCAGGTGCGCGGCTTCGCGCCCGATTTCGCTGCGATCGCGGCATGGACGAACGCGACCGGCGCCACCGGCGTCGCGATCTTCGCGCCCGAACCCGGCGACGGCCACGACCTGGTGCTGCGCGCGTTCTGCCCCGGCGATGCGGTCAACGTGCCGGAGGATCCGGTCACCGGCAGCGCGAACGCGCTGGTCGCCGCGCTGCTGCACCGGCAGGGCCGCCTGCCCGGCCGCGGCGGCCGCTACGTCGCCAGCCAGGGCCGCGAGCTCGGTCGCGACGGCAAGGTGCAGGTCCGCGTGGACGACGAGGACGAGGTGTGGATCGGCGGCGAGGTGCGGCAAGTCATCGATGGCCGGCTGGATTGGTAAGCTGCGCGCCCCTCGCGCCCGATCCGCCCATGCACCGCCGCTACCTGCAATGCGACGTGTTCGCCGACCGCCCCGGTGCCGGCAATCCCCTGGCCGTGGTGCTGGACGCGGACGGCCTCGACGACGAAACGATGCAGGCGATCGCGCGCTGGACGCGGTTGCCGGAAACCACGTTCGTGTTGCCGCCGGCCTCGCCCGAGGCGAGCTACGGCATTCGCATCTTCAGCCCGCGCCGCGAAGTGCCGTTCGCCGGGCATCCCAGCGTCGGCACCGCGCACGCCGTGCTCGAAGCCGGCATCGCCGCGCCGCGCGATGGCCTCCTCGTGCAGCAAGGCATGGCCGGGCTATTGCCGCTGCGCGTTTCCGGCGAAGGTTGCGAACGCACGATCGCGGTGCGCACCCCGAAGGCGCGGGTGCTGGAGATCGCGCAACCGGGCGATGCGCGCCTGCGCGACGTGCTCGCGGGATTGCCGCTCGGCACGCTGCCACAGGCGCTGATGGATGGCGGACGCCGCTGGTGGCTGGCCGAACTCGCCGACGAGGCGAGCCTGCGCGCGGCGCAGCCGGACTGGGAGGCGATCGAGCGCCTGGCGAACGCGACCGACAGCATGGGCTTGTGCGTGTTCGCGCGCAGCGACGATCCGGTCTATTACCTCGCGGTGCGCGCCTGGGTCGGCGCGCCGGCGCGGTTCGAGGACGCGGCCTCGGGCGCGGCGAACGCGACGTTGGCGGCGTGGCTCGCGGATCGAGATGCGTTGCCGGGCGACGGCGGCTTCTACCGCATCAGCCAGGGCCGCGAGGTCGGCCACGACGCGATCATCGAACTCACCGTCGATGCGAACGGCGATGTCTGGTCCGGCGGCCGCGTGTGCAGCGTGGTGCGCGGGGAGATCGACTGGGGCTGATGTATTTCCTTCTCCCCGCGTGCGGGAGAAGGTGCCCGAAGGGCGGATGAGGGGCGATTCCGCGATGGTTCGAAACGATGCCCCTCTCCCGGCCTTCGGCCACCCTCTCCCGCAAGGGGAGAGGGAAAAAACCACATCACGCCGCGACGAAAGGAAGCAAAAGAAAAAGGGGCCCGAGGGCCCCTTTGTCGTTCCGTCGACGATCTCCTCCCTGAGGCGATGCCTCATTCCGGATGCACGTCCACGCGCACGCGGATGCGATCGCCCGGGTTGTAGCCGGTGCGCGTGGTGTAGCGGCGGCCGGCGTATTCGTAGGTCACGTCGTAGGCGGTGACCGCGTTGTTCGCGCCGCCGTAATAGTCGTTCACCGGCACCGGATCGCAGACGCTGACGGTCGCGGTGCGCTGCTGGCGGTGCGCGTTGTCGTAGACCTGGCGCCCGGCCATGCCGCCGACCATGGTGCCGATCGCGCTGGCGGCCACGCTGCCGGTGCCGCCGCCGATCTTGCTGCCCAGCACCGCGCCGGCGATGCCGCCGACCACGGTCGCGACGGTGCGGCCGGTGTTGCTGCCGCCGCTGGCGGGGTGGTAGCTGCCGTACTGGCCGTAGTAGCCGTTGCCGCCGGAACCGTTGCGGTGGTAATTGCCGTACTGGTCGTAATAGCCGTTGCCGGACTGGTCGTAACCGCCCTGCGCGTAGCCGCGGTCGCTCTCGCTGTAGCAGCGTCGCGACGAAGCGCCGTTGCCGTAGCCCGAGCCCACGACCGGATCGACGCGAACCACGCGGGCATAGTCGTAGTAGCCGCCGTTGGCGGGCTGCGCATAGCCCTGGCCCTGGTAGGCGGGATCGCCGCCGTAGCCGTTGTTGCCGTAGGACTGCGCCGAGGCGAGGCCGCTGCCGGCGGCGAGGCCGATGGCGAGCAGCGAGGCGGAAAGACGCTTCATGTGTGTGCTCCGGGCGCCGGGATGGCGCAGGCGAATCCTCGGGGCGGGCCGGTAAAGCCGTGCTGAACCCGGCCGGCGTCGCCATGCGGCGTTTACCTGCGCGACAGCGGCCGGGACCGTTGCCGCGCGCGCCGCGGGCGGGCTAAGGTGGCCTCCCGCCATGACCGCCCGCCGAGCGCCCACGCTCCGGCGCGAAGCGCGGACAGCCATGACGCCACGTCCATCCGCACGCGAAGGAGGAACGGGCTCATGTCCTACTCGACCCATCAGATCCGCAACGTGGCCCTCGCGGGCCACCCCGGCGCCGGCAAAACAACCTTGTTCGAAGCCCTGCTGCAGGCCGGCGGCGCGCTCCAGGCGGCAGGCAGCATCGAACGCGGCAGCACCGTGTCCGATTTCGATCCGATCGAGAAGGAACGCGGGCATTCCATCGACGCCGCGATCGCCAGCACCGACCACGCCGGCATCCATGTGAACCTCGTGGATACGCCCGGCTATCCGGATTTCCGCGGCCCGGCGCTGTCCGCGCTGGCGGCGGTGGAAACGGTCGCAGTGGTGGTCGATGCCGATGCCGGCGTCGAATACGGCACCCGGCGGATGATGGAACGCGCCGCCGAACGCGGCCTGTGCCGCGCGGTGATCGTCAACAAGATCGACCACGACGGCGCCGATTGCGCGCGCGTGCTGCAGCAGCTGCGCGACGAATTCGGGCCGGAAGTGCTGCCGGTGAACCTGCCGGCCGACGGCGGCAGGAAGGTCGTCGACTGCTTCTCCGGCGGCAACGGCGAGTCCGACCTCGGCGCGGTCGCGGACTGGCACCAGAAGATCCTCGACCAGGTGGTCGAGATCAACGAAACCGTGATGGACCACTACCTCGACCTCGGCGAGGGCGGCTTGTCCGGCGCGGAACTGCACGACGCGTTCGAGCAATGCCTGCGCGAAGGCCACCTCGTGCCGGTGTGCTTCGTGTCCGCGCGCAGCGGCGTCGGGGTCAAGGAATTGCTGGACGTCGCCGAACGCCTGTTCCCGCATCCGGGCGAGGCCAATCCGCCGCCGTTCGTCAAAGGCAGCGGCGCCGACGCCAGGCCCATCGACGCGCAGCCGGACCCGAAGGCGCACGTCATCGCCGACGTGTTCAAGATCGTCAACGATCCCTTCGTCGGCAAGCTCGCCGTGTTCCGCGTCTACCAGGGCACGGTCAGGAAGGATTCGCAGCTGTTCATCGACGACGGCAAGAAGCCGTTCAAGGTCAGCCACCTGTTCAAGCTCAAGGGCAAGGAGCACGTGGAGATCGCGCAGGCGGTGCCCGGCGACATCGCCGCGGTGGCGAAGGTGGAGGAACTGCACTTCGACGCGGTGCTGCACGACAGCCACGACGAGGACCAGATCCACCTCGCGCCGGCGAACTTCCCCAGGCCGATGTTCGGCCTCGCGATCGAGGCGGCGAGCAAGGGCCAGGAACAGAAGCTCTCGACCGCGCTGCACAAGCTGGCCGAGGAAGACCCGGCGTTCGCGGTCGAACACCAGGCCGAGCTCAACGAGACCGTGATCCGCGGCCTGTCCGACCTGCACCTGCGGATCATGCTCGAGCGCCTGAAGCAGCGCTTCGGCGTGGAAGTGAAGACCCATCCGCCGCGCATCGCCTACCGCGAAACCGTCGGCGCCAGGGCCGAGGGCCACCACCGGCACAAGAAGCAGACCGGCGGCGCCGGCCAGTTCGGCGAGGTGTTCCTGCGCATCGAACCGCTGCCGCGCGGCGGCGGCTTCGAATTCCTCGACGAGGTCAAGGGCGGCACCATTCCCGGGCAATTCATGCCGGCGGTGGAAAAGGGCGTGCGCCAGGTGCTGGCCGGCGGCGCGATCTCCGGGCATCCGCTGCAGGACGTGCGCGTCATCGTCTACGACGGCAAGCACCATCCGGTGGACAGCAAGGAAGTCGCGTTCGTGGCCGCCGGCAAGAAGGCCTTCCTCGACGCCATCGCCAAGGCCAGGCCGCAGGTGCTCGAACCCATCGTCGACCTCGAGGTGCACGCGCCCGAGCAGCACATGGGCGACATCAGCGGCGGCCTCTCGGCCAAGCGCGCGCGCATCAGCGGCACCGATTCCGAGCGCGGCGGCGAGATCGTGGTGCGGGCGCAGGTGCCGTTGTCGGAACTGGACGGCTACGCCGCGGAGCTGAAATCGGTGACCGCCGGCCGCGGCCGTTATGCCTTGGATTTCAGCCACTACGAACCGGTTCCTGCGCAAGTGCAGCAGAAGCTGGTCGAATCCTGGAAGCCGCGGCACGAGGAAGATTGATCCGGCTCGACGACTCCCGCCGGGCATCCGCTCGGCGGGAACAGCGACCGAACGCCCGAAAAACCCTGAAAAAAAAGCGCCCGCGGGGCTTGGCGCGGCGGTTTTTCTGCAATACATTGCGCTGGCGCCGGCACCGACGCCGGACTACACACCAAACACGACGAGGGAATCACACGCACATGGCAAAGAAGAAAGCCGCTGCCAAGAAGAAGTCCGCCGCCAAGCCCGCCGCCAAGCCGGCCGCTCCGAAGGCGATCAAGACCGCGCTGAACCGCGCCGGCCTGGTCGCGCACATCTCCGACGCGAGCGGCGTGGCGCCGCGCGACGTGCGTGCGGTGCTCGCGGGCCTCGAAGGCGCGGTCGCCGGTTCGGTCAGCAAGAAGGGCGCGGGTACGTTCACCCTGCCGGGCCTGCTGAAGGTCACCGTGGTCAACGTGCCGGCCAAGCCGAAGCGCAAGGGCATCAACCCCTTCACCAAGGAAGAGCAGTGGTTCGCGGCCAAGCCGGCTTCGGTCAAGGTCAAGGTGCGCCCGCTGAAGAAGCTGAAGGACGCCGCGGCCTGATCGCAGCGCCAGCTTCGCAAGCCGAAAGGCCGGATTCCGCAGGGAATCCGGCCTTTTCTTTGGCCATCGCAAAGCGCGCGCGGCCGCGCTAGCATCGTCGCGCCATTCGGGAGGGGACCATGGACAAGCGCTTCTGGATCTGCGGCATCGTCGTGTCGGTCGCCGCGCTGCTGCTCGACTTCCTCGTCCACGGCGTGCTGCTGCAACCCGATTACGCCGCACTGGTGCCGAAAGGCATCTACCGCGGCCCGGAGGAGGCCAACGCCTACCTGCCCTACATGTGCGCCGCGCACCTGCTGATCGGCTTCGGCCTGACCTGGCTGTATCGCAAGGGCATGGAACCGGGGCGCCCCGCATTCGGACAGGGCCTGCGCTTCGGCGCCGCCATCGCGGCGATGTCGACCATCCCGGGCTACCTCATCTATTACGCGGTGCAGCCGTTGCCGGCGGGGCTGGTGCACAAGCAGATGATTTTCAGCGCCATCGCGATGCTGCTGCTCGGCCTGCTGCTGGCGTGGCTGAACCCGGCGCGCAAGACGTTGTGAACGACACGTTCCGCCCCGTGGCCGCGCGTTCATCCGCCGCGGCGCAAGGTGGCGCGCACATCAACGAGGGTCCCGCCATGCATCGCAACCCTTCCCTGTTCCGCGCCGCGACGTTCGCCGCCGCCGCGTGCGCGGCCCTGCTGCTGGCCGCGTGCTCGAGCCTCGGCGCGGTCGCCGCGATGCTCGGCAACCAGCTCGCCTTCACCGCGCCGCAACTACAGGCGCAGCTCGACCACCTCTTCCCGCGCGACTACGACAAGCTCGACGGCCTGCTGACGCTGCGCATCGTCAACCCGCGCCTGAGCATCCCCGCGAACAGCCATCGCCTGCGCCTGGATTTCGACGTCGGCGTCGGCGCGCTCGGGCGCGAACCCTCGCCGTCGGGGCACATGGCCATCGCCAGCGGCCTGCGCTTCGACGCCGGCACGCACGGCCTGCACCTCGACCAGCCGACGCTGGAATCCGCGGATTTCCCCGGCCTCGGCGGCGCGATGAACGCGACCGGCCGGGAACTGGTGAACCGCTGGCTCGACGACTACGCGCGCAACGAGCCGGTGTACCGGCTCGACGACAGCCTGGTCGAACGCATCGGCGCGCGGCGCATCGACTCGACCACGATCGACAATGGCCAGGTCGTCGTGCACCTGGGGCAATGACCATGAAGATGATGAAACGGACCTTCCTCGGCGTCGCATTTGCGTTCGCGCTGGCCGGCTGCGGGCACAAGCAGCAGGCCGCGCAACAGGACGCGGACACCCTGCCCGCGCCCGAGGCCGGCAACGGATCGGTGACCGGCATGCCGGCCAGGCCCGGCCCCGGCGCGATCGGCACGCCCGCGCCACCCGCGCCTGCGACCGTCGCCGACGCGAACGCGAGCGACGCCGCGTCGCCGCCCGGCCAGGCGCAGGGCATCGCCGTGGGCGAACCCAATCCCTCCGCGCCCGCGGACGCCGCCGCCGAACCGGCCCCGGGCGATGAAGTGAAGCTGGTGCGCGATTACTACGCGGCGATCAACGCGCGCGATTACGCCGGCGCCTACCGGCTGTGGTCGGACAACGGCGCGGCCAGCCACCAGACCCTGCAGCAGTTCGCCGGCGGATTCGCCGACACCACCGGCGTGAGCGTCGAGATCGGCACGCCCGGCGACGAGGACGCGGGCGCCGGCCAGCGCTACATCGAAATCCCGGTGACGGTCACCGCGACCCACGCCGACGGCAGCCGCCATCGCTACGCCGGCAGCTACGTGCTGCATCGCACCGTGGTCGACGGCGCCAGCGCCGAGCAACGCGCGTGGCGCATCGACTCCGCCAAGTTGCGCGAAACCGGCCCGTGACGCGCGCCCGCGCGGCGCTGCTGTTGCCGCTCGCGCTCGTCGCTTGCGGCGGCCCGCGATCGCAACAGGATGCGCCTGCGCAAGCCACGCGCCCGCCGTCCGCGCCGGCCGCGGCATCGATCGCCACGGCGATGGACGCGCCGCCGGCGAATGCCAGCTACGTGCTGCCGGGCGTGTTCGCGCCCGACATGGACGTCGAACGGCTCGTGCGGCGGTTCGGCAAGGACAACGTGCGCATCGGCGAGGTCCCCGGCGCGGAAGGCGAGCGCGTGGATGGCGTGGTGCTGTTTCCGGACGATCCCGCCCGCCGCGCATACCTCTACTTCGAGGATGCGCAACGCAATGCCGGCCTGGGGCTGGTGCGCGTGTTCGACCAGGGATCGCGCTGGCGCCTGGACAACGGCATCGGCCTCGGCACGCCGCTGTCGGACATCCTGCGCCGCAACGGCAGGCCGATCCGCTTCTTCGGGCTGGATTGGGATTACGGCGGCAACATCACCGATTGGGGCGGCGGGCGGCTGGACCCGAAGGACGATCCCGTCCGGCGCGGCATGACCCTGGGCGCGCGCGCGGACATCGGCGAGCGGCCGTACCCGATGGGCGACGCCGAATTCCGGAGCGACGATGCGAAGTTCCCCGACATCGGCAGCGACCTCGTCGTTGACGAGATCTCGGTCTCCTTTCCCGGCGAGGACGACCTGTGAACGCTACAGCTCGAAGCGGTAGCTGAGCTTCACGAACAGCTGCTCGTCGTCGCGCAGCGAGAACGCATCGCCCAGCAGGCCGCCGACGTCCTGGCCCTGGTCGCGGAAACCGAAGCCGCCGCGCACGTAGGCGATGTACAGGTTCGACAGCGGCGCGAGCTCGTAGCGGTAGCGGATCTGGAAGCCCAGGTTGCGCAGGCTGAAGTCGTTGAGCGCGTCCGGCACGCGCCGCGGTTCGCCGTTCGCCGCCAGTTCCCAGCCCTGCAGCGCGTGCGCGTCGAGGGCGATGGTTTCCATCTTGATCCGCAACTCCTGCTTCGCGCTGATGATCCACTGCATGCCGCCGTTGAGCTGCAGCTGGTTCGCGCGATAGCTGCCGAGCAGGTCGCGCCCGCCCTGACCCGCGCACGGGGAACCGCCCTGCGGGCACCACAGCAGCCAGTCCGGGTTGTGCTGCGCGAACAGCTCGCCGTAGAAGCTGAGGTTGTCGTTGACGAAGTAGGTCGGGTTGAAGTCCAGCGACATCGCGCCGCGGGCCGGGCCGGCGAGCCCTTCGGCGGCGTAGCGCGCGTTCCAGTACGTCGACCAGTGGCCCTTGCGCGGCGTGAACCGCTCGAAATACAGGTAGAACTTGCCCGGCACGTCGACCACGCCGTTGCCGCGCGTGACCAGGTCGTCGTGGCCCGGGGTGAAGCCTGCGACTTCGAAGAACTCGTTGCCGCCATCGCGGCGGTCGCTGAACAGGTCGATCGCCCACGCATCGGCGATGCGCACTCCGTGGTCGTTGTTGCGGCGCGATACCGCGTAGCGCCAGTCGTGCGCGGAGTAGGACGAATCCTGCGGCAGGTCCGTCACCCGGTGCGCGACCTGGTAGCGCAGGTAGTTGAAGTCGTTGCGCTCGAGGTAGCCGAAGTCGTTGAGCTGCAGCCCGTCGCCGAGGTGCAGCGCGTACGCCTGCTGGCGCCAGCCGTTGCCGTGGTCGTAATCGACCAGCACCTGGCCGCCGCTGTCGCGGGTGTCGTCGCCGGCCTGGCGCACGTCGCTGCCGACCAGGGTGGTGCGCACCGCGAGTTTCGGGTTCGGCGTCCAGCGGTGGTCGAATTCGAGCACGTCCGCGTCGCGGTCGAGGAACGGGTGTTCGACCCGAGTGAACATCGCGCCGACGCCCTGCGCGCCGAAATCGCGCGTGCCGCGCAGCGCGTAGAAATCGCGGCCGGCCGCGTCGGCCTCGGTGGCGGCGAACACGCCGTAGTTGAAGCCGCCGGCGCTGCCGTTGAGCTTGATCGCCGCGGTCACGTCGCCGGAGCCCGAGCCGTCGTCGGCGGGGCCGCCGACCCGGCGCGTGTACAGCAGGCGGTTGCTGTTGTTGAGCGAACCGAAGGGCACGTCGAAGAACGCCTGGTTCTCGGTGAAGAACGGGCGCTTGTCGCTGAAGAAGGTTTCGGTGGCGCTGAAGTTCACCACCAGCTGGTCGCTTTCGACCTGGCCGAAGTCCGGGTTCAGCGTGGCGCTGAGCTGGAAGCGGCTGTTCGGCTTCCAGAACAGGTCCACGCCGCCGTCGAAGCGCGTGTCGCCGCCGACGTCGTCGTACAACCCGGACACGTAGGGCGTGACCGCGAGCAGCGACTGGCTGTGCTGCGCGACCTCGATCGTGGCGAAGTCGGAGACGAAGCGCGCGTTCGCGAACGCCACCGCCGGCCAGGACGCGCGTTCGCCGGTCGCGCCGATCACGCGGTCGAGGTTGATCTTCAGCTTGCGCTTGCCGTCGGCGCCGGCGCGCATCGGCGCGATGTACCACGGGATCAGCGCCTCGGCGGCCCAACCGTCCGCGTCCTCCGCGACGGCGTGCTTCCAGTTGCCGTCCCAGTCGCCGGCGAACCGGTTCTCGTTGGTGAACACCCCGTCGGCGATGCCGTCGGTCGAGGAGATGCAGAAGTTGTACGCGACCCGCCCGTCGCCGTCGAAATCGATGTTGGCGTTGACCCTGTCGACCTGCGCTTCGAAGTCCCGCTGCACCGCCTGCCGGCTGCGCGGCACGCCGGCGGGCATGCGCACCCGCCAGGCGATCGCCAATCCCTCGGGCGTGGACAGGATCCATGCCTCCACCGGCTGCGCCGGCGCCGCGCCGGTCTGCGGCTGGGTGACCCGGAAATCGGTGACGTGCTGCGCGCCCTGCCATTCGGCCGGATCGATCCGGCCATCGACCTCGATCGCCCACGCCGGCGCGGCCAGCAGCGGCAGCAGCAATGCGAGGCCGGTTCGTGCGAGGCGCATTCGGGTTCCTCGCGGGGCGCGGGTGTCGTGGCCACGCACGGTAGCGCCGGCGCCGGCAACGGCCGACTGGCACAAGTCATGCAAACCAAAGGCAGGGGCGCGGCATCCGCGCCCGCGGCGCGGGATCGCTCAGCGCTTGGGTTGCAGCATCGTCCCCGTGCAGTTCTTGGCGCCGCACTTGCACGCCCAGAGCTTTTTCACCTTCGCGGTGTGCGGTTCGTCGAGCACGATGCCGTAGTTGTAGGTGAGTTCCTCGCCCGGCTTGATGTCGCGCAGGGCGTGGATGAACACCTTGTCCTTGTGGGACTTGCCCTTGGCGTTCTCCTCGATCTCGGACTCGCAGTTGGGCTTGCAGCTGTGGTTGATCCAGCGCGCGATGTTGCCGTCGACGTTGGCGTCGATGACGTAGTCGTCGTTGAGGGTGAACAGGAAGGTATGGCCGTTCTCGTCGTCTTCGCCGTATTCCTCGTCCACTTCCTCGTGGGTGCGGAGCTTGCCCTTGTAGCGGACGATGCGTTCGCCCTTCTTGATCGCCTCGGTGGCGAACACGCCGTTGCCGTGGATCGTGGACAGTCGGGCTTCGATCTTCTTCTTCGGCATCGGCATCGCTCGGCGCGGCGTTCGGGAACGGCCATTGTCGCCGATGCCGCATCGGCGCGTCACGACCCCGCGCTCCGCCGGCGCCGGGCGACCCGGCCCGCGGCGACAGGGACGGAAACGGGGACGAGAATCCGCGCGCACAAAAAAGCGCGCCATCCCTGGCGCGCTTTCGTTGGCTTGGCGGATCGTCGATCCGGCTCGGGACTCAGTTGTTGCCGTCGTCCTTGCGCTGCGGGCAATCCACGACCGCGCCGGCGGCGTTGGTGCAGGTGCCGGTGTGGCTGACCTGGCCATCGGTCACCGTCGTCGAACCGTTGTAGGTGGCGCCGTTCTTGCCGGTCGCGGTGGACGTGCGGCTGCCATCGACCTTGCCGTCTTCGCCGCGGGTGTACTGGCCGCTGGACTCGAGCGTGCCGCCGTTCGCGCCGGTGCGGGTGCCGGTGTGGTCGACCTGGCCGTCGTTCAAGGTGGTCGAACCGGTGTAGGTACCGCCGTTCTTGCCGGTCGCGGTGGTGGTGCGGCCGCCGTCGAACTTGCCGTCCTCGCCACGGGTGTAGCTGCCGTTGACTTCGGCGCTGCCGCCGTTGGCGCCGGTCACCGTGCCGGTGTGCGTGACCTGGCCGTTGTCCCAGCTGGTCGAACCGTTGTAGGTGCCGCCGTTCTTGCCGGTCGCGGTGGTGCTGCGGCTGCCGGTGACGTTGCCTTCGGCATCGCGAGTGGTGCTGCCGCTGCTCTGCATGGTGCCGCCGTCCTTGCCGGTCGCGGACATGCTGCCTTCGTGGCTGGCGCTGCCGTCGGCGTTGCGGGAGTAGCTGCCCTGGCGTTCGGCGCTGCCGCCGTTGGCGCCGGTGACGCTGCGGCTGGTCGAACCGCTGGCGTTGCCCTGGCCGTCGCGCTGCCAGTCGCGCTGGCGATCGCTGTCGAAGCGCGCGTTGTCGCGCTCCCTCGAAACGCTGCCCTCGTGCGCGTTGCCCGTGCGGTGCATGCTGCGGCCGCGCTCGCGGGCGCCGGCGTCGCTGCTGGCGAAGCCGGCGATCAGGGTCGTGGCGATGATGGCGGTGAGGATGGATTTGTTCATGGCGTATTCCTCAGTGGAGATGAAGGGACGCCGCCGGGGGAAGGGGGAGCGGCGACACGTCCACTTTGCGCCGGCCCGATGTACGCCAGATGTACGCGGCGGGGCGCGCCTGCGAACAGATGCGTCTGCCCGGCGCGGTCGAAACAAATGCTTACAAATCGCGCCCGAGGCGGCGATACGGGGATTTGCACGAACACCGCGGCGACCGCGATAGTGGCCCGATGGCCACCGATGCCCCCGCGCCCACCCTCCTCCTCGTCGACGACGACCTGCGCCTGCGCGAGCTGCTGCAGCGCTACCTGGAATCGCAGGGTTTCGCGGTCAAGGGCGTCGGCGACGGCGAGCAGATGCAGCAGGCGCTGGACCGCGGCCACCACGACCTGATCGTGCTCGACCTGATGCTGCCGGGCGAAAGCGGGCTGGACATCTGCCGCCGGCTGCGCGGCCAGGGCGACACCACGCCGGTGGTGATGCTCACCGCCAAGGGCGACGAGATCGACCGCATCGTCGGGCTGGAAATCGGCGCCGACGACTACCTGCCCAAGCCGGTCAATCCGCGCGAACTGCTGGCGCGGATCCGCGCGATCCTGCGCCGCAGCGCACCGCCAGCGCCGGGCGCGCCGCTCGCCGACGGCGGCGAAGTGCGCTTCGGGCCGTTCGCGCTCGACCTCGGCCGCCGCGAGTTGAGCCGCGACGGCGAACCCTTGCGCATCACCGGCGGCGAATTCGCGATCCTGTCGGTGCTGTTGCGCCACCCGCGCCAGCCGTTGAGCCGCGACCGGCTGATGAGCCTGGCCCGCGGCCGCGGGCACGAGGCGCTGGAACGCAGCATCGACGTCACCATCGCGCGCCTGCGCAAGCTGCTCGAGGAGGATCCCAAGCAGCCGCGCATGTTGCAGACGGTGTGGGGCGTGGGCTACGTCTACGTCCCGCCCGGGGAAGACGCATGAATCGCGCGTCCCGCGGCGTGTTCGCGCAACTGGCGCTGGTGATCGTGCTGGTGCTGGCCGGCACCGCCGCCCTCGCGGTGCTGTTGGGGCGCGAACTCACCACCCGCCCGCCGACGGTGCAGTTGCTGCACAGCCTGGACGCCTTCGCCGAATCGGTGGAGGCGCTCGATCGCGCGCAACCCCGCGCGCGCACGCTGGAGCTGTTGCGCAGCAACGGCCTCGAAGTGCGCACCGAACCGCCGGTCGCCGAACCGGACGGGTTCTCGCCATGGTTCTCGCTGATCGAAGGCCGCGCGCGGCGCGTGCTCGACGACCGCGAAGTGATCGCCGGACGCAGTTCGCAAGGCGACGCGCTGTGGCTGAAGCTCGATACCCGGCAGCCGCTGTGGGTGGCCTTCGCCCAGGGCGCGCGCGTCGGCGCGCGGCAATTCTCGGTGCTGCTGCTGGCCGGCTGCGCGCTGCTGGTGTTGCTGGCGGCGGCGTACTTCGCCCGGCGCCTGGCGCAACCGCTGAAGGCGCTGGCCGCGGCGGCGCCCGCGCTGGTGCGCGGCGAGGATGTCGGCCTCGCCGCGTCCGGCGCGCCGCGCGAGGTGCGCGAACTGCAATCGGTGCTGCTGCGCGCCAGCGGCGAGGTGCGCGAAGCCGCCGCCGAGCGCAACCTGATGCTGGCCGGGATCTCGCACGACCTGCGCACGCCGCTGACGCGGGTGCAGTTCGCGCTGGAAATGCTGCCGGACACCGATCCCGGCCTGCGCGCCGGGATGGAACGCGACATCCGCGAGATCGACGCGATCCTGTCGCAGTTCATCGCCTACGCGCGCGACGGCCGCGACGAGGCCGTCGAACGGATCGACCTCGCGGCCACCTGCCGCAACGCGCTCGCCGCCGTCGCGTTCGACTGGGAAACCGAGCTGCCGCCGCAGGCGCCGATGCACGGCCGCCCGATGGCGCTGCTGCGCGCGATCGAAAACCTGCTCGGCAACGCCGAGCGCCACGGCGAGCCGACCTTCTCGCTCAGCCTCGCGCGCGAGGGCGACGCGTGGCGGATCGAGGTCGCCGACCAGGGGCCGGGCCTGTCCGCCGAGATCGCGCGGCGCGCGCGCCAGCCGTTCGTGCACAACGGCAGCGCCGGCGGCACCGGCCTCGGCCTCGCCATCGTCGACCGCATCGCGCGCCAGCACCACGGCGAACTGCAATTGCTGGCGAACGCGCCGCGCGGCCTGCGCGCGGTGCTGTTGCTGCGCGACGCCTGAGCCTCAGCCGCCGAGGACGTGGCGCAGCGCGTACAGCCCGAACAGCGCCCACAGGAACGGCTTCAATCCGCGCCACACGCGCCAGGCGACGAACATCGCGCCGATCGCCAGCAGCCAGCGCAGTACCTGCGGGCGGCCCGCCTCCGCCGGCAACGCGGCGGCGCGTTCGACCAGCTGGCTGGCGGCGGTGTGCAGGGAGGTTTCGAACGGGCTGCGGGTCTGGGTGTTCATCGCGGTTCCTGGTCCGGAAGGGACGAAAACGATTCTCCGCAACGTAGCAGCGCCCGCCATCCACGGCCGTCAGCCATCGCGGGTGACGGCTGTCATGCCGCCGGTCGCGGCCGCGAAGCCGCGGGTTTGAGCGTTCCGGATCGAAAGCGTACAATTTCGGTACGGTTTCAAGGCCCCCGCCATGCTCCGCGTCACCAAGCTCACCGACTACGCCACCCTGGTCCTGACCGTGCTCGCCGCGCGGCCGGGCGAGGTGCTGAGCGCCGCCGGCCTGGCCGAACAGGCCGGGCTCGAGGCGCCGACCGTGGCCAAGGTGCTGAAGCCGCTGGCGCAGGCCGGGCTGGTGGAAGGTTTCCGCGGCGCGAGCGGCGGCTACCGCCTCGCCCGCCCCGCCGCGCGCATCACCCTCGTGGACATCGTCGAGGCCCTGGAAGGCCCGCTCGGCATGACCGAATGCAGCGTGCATGCCGGCGCCTGCGGCATCGAAAGCTCCTGCGGCGTGCGCGCCAACTGGCGCCGCATCAACGACGTGGTCGCCGACGCGCTGCGCAAGGTCACGCTTGCGGAAATGCTGGCCCCGGCCGCGCGCATCCCGCGCACGATTCCCGCCACGCTGGCCACGGCCTGAAGGACACGCGCATGGCCGCCGAAACCACCGTCGAAAAGAATTCCGAAATCCTCGAGCAGCTCGGCCGCCGCTACGACGCCGGCTTCGTCACCGAGATCGAATCCGATTCGCTGCCGCCGGGCCTGGACGAGGACATCGTCCGCGCGCTGTCGGCGAAGAAGGACGAGCCGGAGTGGATGACGCAATGGCGGCTCGCGGCCTACCGCCACTGGCTGACGATGCCGGCGCCGCACTGGGCCAGGCTCGACATCGGGCCGATCGATTTCCAGGCGATCAGCTACTACTCGGCGCCCAAGGCCAAGTACGCCTCGCTCGACGAAGTGCCGCAGGAACTCATCGACACCTACGACAAGCTCGGCGTGCCGCTGCACGAACGCGCCAAGCTCGCCGGCGTCGCGGTCGACGCGGTGTTCGATTCGGTCAGCGTCGGCACCACCTTCCGCAAGGAACTGGCGGACAAGGGCATCGTGTTCTGCTCGATGTCCGAAGCGATCCGCGAGCACCCGGAACTGGTGCGCAAGTACCTCGGCTCCGTGGTGCCGACCGGCGACAACTACTTCGCCGCGCTCAACTCGGCGGTGTTCTCCGACGGCAGCTTCGTGTTCATCCCGCGCGGCGTGCGTTGCCCGATGGAGCTCTCCACCTATTTCCGCATCAACGCCGGCCACACCGGCCAGTTCGAGCGCACCCTGATCATCTGCGAGGAATCGGCCTACGTCAGCTACCTCGAGGGCTGCACCGCGCCGATGCGCGACGAGAACCAGCTGCACGCGGCGGTGGTGGAACTGGTCGCGCTGGACGACGCCGAGATCAAGTACTCGACCGTGCAGAACTGGTACCCGGGCGACGAGAACGGCGTCGGCGGCATCTACAACTTCGTGACCAAGCGCGCCGAATGCCGCGGCGCGCGCAGCAAGGTGACGTGGACGCAGGTCGAAACCGGTTCCGCCATCACCTGGAAATACCCGAGCTGCGTGCTGCTCGGCGACGACAGCGTCGGCGAGTTCCATTCGGTCGCGCTCACCCACCATCGCCAGCAGGCCGACACCGGCACCAAGATGATCCACGTCGGCAAGCGCACCAAGTCGAAGATCGTGTCGAAGGGGATCAGCGCCGGCCGCGGCCAGAATTCGTATCGCGGGCTGGTCAAGGTGGAACGCAGCGCCGAGGGCGCGCGCAACCATACCCAGTGCGATTCGCTGCTGATCGGCAAGCAGTGCGGCGCGCACACCTTCCCCTACATCGAGGTCAAGCGCCCCGACGCGACGGTGGAACACGAGGCGACGACTTCGAAGATTTCCGACGACCAGCTGTTCTACTGCCGTTCGCGCGGAATCAGCGAGGAAGACGCGGTCAGCCTGATCGTCGACGGCTTCTGCAAGCAGGTGTTCCGCGAACTGCCGATGGAATTCGCGGTGGAGGCGAAGAAGCTGCTGGAAGTCTCGCTGGTAGGCGCGGTTGGCTGATTTTGATTTTGTGGGAGCGGCTTTAGCCGCGAGCTTTTCTTGCACGCTGCGATCGCGTCGCGGCTAAAGCCGCTCCCACAAGGGCGGACATGAATGGAACAGACATGCTGAAGATCGAAAACCTCCACGCCCGCGTCGCCGGCCGGGAAATCCTCAAGGGCCTCTCGCTCGAGGTGAAGCCCGGCGAAGTGCACGCGATCATGGGCCCGAACGGCGCCGGCAAGTCCACGCTCGGCAACATCCTCGCCGGCCGCGACGGCTACGAAGTGACCGAAGGTTCGGTCGAGTTCGACGGCAAGCCGCTGCTGGAGCTCGAACCCGAGCAGCGCGCCGCCGCCGGCATGTTCCTCGCCTTCCAGTACCCGGTCGAGATCCCGGGCGTGAACAACACCTACTTCCTGCGCAGCGCGCTCAACGCGCAGCGCAAGGCGCGCGGCGAGGCGGAACTGGATTCGATGCAGTTCCTCAAGCTGGTGCGCGAGAAGATCAAGGTGCTGCACCTGCCCGACAGCCTGCTCAACCGCGGCGTGAACGAAGGGTTTTCCGGCGGAGAGAAGAAGCGCAACGAGATCTTCCAGCTCGCGGTGCTGGAACCGAAGTTGGCGATCCTCGACGAAACCGACAGCGGCCTCGACATCGACGCGCTGAAATCCGTCGCCGACGGCGTGAATGCGCTGCGCGACGCCGATCGCAGCTTCCTCGTCATCACCCACTACCAGCGCCTGCTCGACTACATCAAGCCGGACGTGGTGCACGTGCTCGCCGATGGCCGCATCGTCGAAAGCGGTGGGCCGGAACTCGCGCTGGAACTGGAAGCGCACGGCTACGCGTGGGTGAAGGATCGTATCGCCCCGGAAACGGCGGTTTGACATGAGCGCCCTGCTCGATTCGCTCGCGACCGGTTTCGACGGCGACGACGCGCGCCGCGCCGCGCTGGACGACGCGCTGCGCGATGGCCTGCCCGGCCCGCGCAGCGAACGCTGGAAATACACCTCGCTGCGCGCGCTGGAGCGCCGCAGCTTCGCGCCCGCCGACGCGCAGGCGCCGATCGCGTTGCCGGACGCCGCGCGGGCGGCGCTGGCCGCGATCCCGGCGCCGCGCATGGTGTTCGTCAACGGGCGGTTCGACGCCGCGCTGAGCGACCTGTCCGCGTTGCCCGCGACGGTCGTCCTGCGCAGCCTGCCCGAGGCGCTGGCCGACCCCGATCCGCGCACGGCCAACTTCATGCAGCGCCGCCACGCGCGCGCCGACGAGGTGTTCGCGCGGCTCAATACCGCGCTCGCCGCCGACGGCTTCGTGCTGCGCCTGGCCGAGAACGCGCGCCTGGCCGCGCCGCTGCACGTCGTGTTCGCCGGCGCGCCGGCCGATGCCGACCAGGCCTGGCACCTGCGCCATTTCATCGAACTGCGCCGCGGCGCGGAGGCCACGGTCGTCGAGCACCACCTCGGCCTCGGCGACCACGCGCACCTGGGCAACGCGCTGCTGCACGCGCACCTCGCCGCCGGCGCGCGGCTGCGCCACGTCCGCGTGCAGGACGAGGCCGCGCGCGCCACGCTGTTCGCGCGCACCGACGCGGTGCTCGCGCGCGAGGCGCAATACCAGCGACTCGACCTCGATCTCGGCGCCGCGCTGTCGCGGCACGAACTGAACGTGCGCCTCGAGGGCGAGCGCGCGATGCTGCAGGCCGACGGCGTGCTGCTGGGCGACGGCCGCCGCCACGTCGACACCCGCCTCGGCATCGAGCACATCGCCCGCGACACCGGCTGTTCGCTGGCCTGGCGCGGCCTCGCGGCGGGGCGTTCGCGCGCGGTGTTCCATGGCGGGATCGTGATCCGCGCCGGCGCCGACGGCAGCGAGGCCGCGTTGTCGAACAAGAACCTGCTGCTGTCGGAACACGCGGAAATCGACACCCAGCCGGTGCTCGAGATCCACGCCGACGAAGTGAAGGCCGCGCACGGCGCCACCGTCGGCCAGCTCGACGCGACCGCGCTGTTCTACCTGCGCTCGCGCGGAATCCCGGAAGCCGATGCGCGCCGGTTGCTGACCGCCGCGTTCTGCCGCGAGATCGTCGCCGGCATCGACGACGAGGCGCTGCGCACGCCGCTCGAAGCGGCGCTGGAACGCGCGCTGGCGAGGATCGACGCATGAGTTCCGATCCCACCGTCGACTGGAACGCGATCCGCGACGATTTCCCGCTGCTGCGGCGCGAAGTCCACGGCAAGCCGCTGGTGTACCTGGATTCGGCGAACACCAGCCAGAAGCCGGCGACGGTGATCGAGGCCGTCGACGATTTCTACCGTCGCCGCAACGCCAACGTCAGCCGCGCCGTGCACGCGCTCGGGGCCGAGGCGACCGAGGCCTACGAGGCCGCGCGCGGCAAGCTCGCCGCCTTCGCCAACGTGCGCGCCGACGACATCGTCCTGTGCAGCGGCACCACCTTCGCGATCAACCTGGCCGCGTATTCGTGGGCCTTGCCGCGGCTGAAGCCGGGCGATTCCATCCTGCTCACGCGCATGGAACACCATGCCAACATCGTGCCGTGGCAGCTGGTCGCGCAGCGCACCGGCGCGAGGATCAAGGTCGCCGACATCCGCGAGGACGGCACGCTCGACCTCGACGCGCTGTTCGCGGCGATGACGCCGGACGTGAAGCTGCTCGGCGTGACCCATGTGTCGAACGTGCTCGGCACCATCAACCCGGTGCGCGAGATCTGCCGCGAGGCGCGCAGGCGCGGCATCGCGACCCTGGTCGACGGCTCGCAGGCGATGCCGCACATGCCGGTCGACATCGCCGCCGTCGGCTGCGATTTCTACGCCTTCACCGGGCACAAGATGTGCGGCCCGACCGGCACCGGCGCGCTGTGGGCGCGGCGCGAGCACCTCGAGGCGATGCCGCCCTTCCTCGGCGGCGGCGAGATGATCCGCGAAGTGCGCTTCGAAGGCACCGTGTTCAACGACCCGCCGCACAAGTTCGAGGCCGGGACGCCGAACATCGCCGGCCACGTCGGGCTCGGCGCGGCCACGGATTACCTTTCGGCCATCGGCATGGCCGGCATCGCCGCGCGCGAAGCCGAACTGCTGGCGCATGCGACCGAAGAACTGCGGAAAGTCGACGGGCTGCGCATCATCGGCACCGCGCCGCACAAGGCCGCAGTGATCAGCTTCCTGATCGCAGGCGCGCACGCCCACGACCTCGCCACCCTGCTCGACCTCGAGGGCGTGGCGGTGCGTTCCGGGCACCACTGCGCGCACCCGCTCATGCAGTTCTACGGCGTGCCCGCGACCTGCCGCGCCTCCTTCGCGTTCTACAACACGCACGCGGAAGTCGAGGCCTTCGTGACCGCCCTGCGCAAGGTGCGCACACTGCTCGCATGAACACGATCGCCTTCCGCGACGCCGGGGAAGCGGACATCCCGGCACTGGTGGCGCTGGTGACCTCGGCCTATCGCGGCGACGCCAGCCGCGTCGGCTGGACCACCGAAGCCGACCTGCTCGACGGCAACCGGATCGACCCGGAAGTGCTGCGCGGCGACATCGCGCGCGCCGGCAGCCGGGTATTGCTGGCCGAACGCGCGGACGACGGCGCGGCGCGCGAACTGCTCGGCTGCGCGCACGTGAGCATCGAGGACGGCGCCGGCTACTTCGGCATGTTCTCGGTGCGGCCCGAACTGCAGGGCGCGGGCATCGGCAAGCACCTGCTGGCCGAAGCCGAACGCATCGTGCGCGAGGAATGGAAACTGCCGGCGATGCGCATGACCGTGATCGACGTGCGCGACGAACTGGTCGCGTTCTACGAACGCCGCGGTTACCGCCGCACCGGGATCAAGAAGCCGTTCCCCGCCACCGATCCGCGCTTCGGCCTGCCCAAGCGCGACGACCTGCGCTTCGAAGTGCTGGAGAAGGCGTTGTGAGCGCGCGCTGGCTGCGCGCCTGCGCGAGCGGCGAACTGCTGCCCGGCGAAACCACGGTCGCCTGGGACGGCGACACGCCGATCCTGGTCGTGAACATCGACGGCGATTGCTACGCGCTCGAGGACCGCTGCACGCACGAGGATTTCGAGCTGTCGGCCGGGGCGTTCGACCCCGGCGCGGCCACCATCGAATGCGTGCTGCATGGCTCCAGGTTCGACGTTCGCGACGGGCGCGCGCTCAACCCGCCGGCGTACGCGCCGGTGCGGACCTACCGTACGAAGATCGAAGACGACGCGGTCTGGATCCTGGTCGACGACTGAAATTCCTGCGGATTTCCACATCGACTGCAATGATTGAAGCAGGCGGGAGGGCGGCTTCTCTCCTCCATCGCGGGTTCGGCAAAAGCCGCGCCCACCGCCCGGACGCCTTTCCGGTCGTCGCCTGCCAAGCCCGAGCTTATAGCGTCACGCCGCTATGTGCATACGCCATTCATTGCGCGCGCAAGACGCGAGAACTCGCACTCACCCTTGAAGCAGCCTTGGCCGATCTCGGGACTCGGATGAAAAGCGGGGATCCAGCGTCTTTGCTTTTCGACAACGAAGAACAAAGACACTGGACTCCCGCCTACGCGGGAGTGACGAGCAAAAGCAGATGGTCAGTGCCCATGAATGAAGAAGGCAGGCGGGAGGGCGGCTTCTCTCCTCCATCGCGGGGCGCATCGCACCCAACTGCACGGACGCCTTTCCGGTCGTCGTCTGCCTAGGCCGATAGGTTGAAGCAGGCGGGAGGGCGGCCGTTCCTCCATCGCCGATTCGGCTTTCGCCGCGTCCGCTGTCCGGAAGCCTTTCCGGTCGTCGCCTGCCTATTCCTATGCTATCGCTTGGCTTCCCGTCGCGATTTATCAAAGCAAGTATCGGCCTACATCCAGGAGCCTGGCGACAATAACGAATTGTCATTGCGAATGATTCGCATTTGCGATTAAATGCGACCCTCGCCCGCAACCCGCAAGGCCCGCAACCCCATGCCGCCCATCCAGAGCAGGAAACACGGCCGCACTCCCTTCCAGATCGGCAAGCCCCTGGGCATCGCCTCGCTGCTGGCCGGCGGCGTGCTCGCCCTGCCGGCCGCCGCGCAGGTGGCCAGCCCGGACGGCGGCGACTCGGACCGCGCCGGGACCCTGGACAAGGTCATGGTGGAGGCCTCCCGCCTGAAGTATTCGAACGCGTCGCTGTCCTCGCCCAAGTTCGCCCAGCCGCTGCTCGACACCACGCGCACGGCGACGGTGATCGGCAGCGACCTGTTCAACGAACAGGGCGCGGGCACGCTGGTCGAGGCGCTGCGCAACAGCCCCGGCGTGGGCACGTTCTACGCCGGCGAAAACGGCAGCACCAGCACCGGCGACGCGGTGTACATGCGCGGCTTCGATTCCTCCGGCAGCATCTACGTCGACGGCGTGCGCGACCTGGGCACGGTGTCGCGCGACGTGTTCAACATCCAGCAGGTGGAAGTGGTCAAGGGCGCGGCCGGCACCGACTTCGGCCGCACTTCCCCGACCGGCGCGATCAACCTGGTCAGCAAGCAACCGACCCTGCGCGACGCGGCGTCGGCGAGCCTGTCCTGGGGCAGCGCCGGGCAGGCGCGCGCGATCGCCGACTTCAACCACGCGATCGGCGGAACCAGCGCGTTCCGCATCAACCTCATGGCGCAGGACAGCGGCGTGCCCGGTCGCAACGTGGTGGAGAACGATCGCTGGGGCATCGCGCCGACGCTGGCGTTCGGCCTCGGCACCGCGACGCGGGTGTACCTCGATTTCCTGCACGTGGAACAGGACAACGTGCCCGACGGCTTCGTGCCGACGATCGGCCTGCCGGGCTATTCCTCGCCCGATCCGGCGCGCCCGTGGCTCGCCGACGCGCCGAAGGTCGACCGCAGCAACTACTACGGCACCGACGCCGACCACGACGACCAGGCCATCGACATGGCCACCGTGCGCGTGGAACACGATTTCGAAAACGGCCTGCGGCTGCAGAACACCACGCGCTGGGGCCGCAACTCGCAGGACTACCTGCTGACCTCGTGGCGCGCGACCGCGGCCAACCTGTCCACGCCGGACGTCGACGACCCCACGACCTGGACCATCGCCCGCGACTTGCCGACATTCAAGGACCAGGACAACACCATCCTCGCCAACCAGGCCAACTTCAGCCTGCATGCCGGACAGGCGGGCGGCCTGCGCAACGATCTTTCCGCCGGCATCGAATTCAGCCGCGAGACGCTCAAGACCCGGGGCATCGCTGCGCTGGGCGGAACCGCATGGCCCGCCGCCAACCTCTACGATCCGGATCCGCGCGTCGCCGGCCTGGCCTGGGGACCGAACGGCGCGTTCTCGCACGCCCGCACCGACACCGTCGCCGCCTACGCCTTCGACACCGTGCATTTCGACGAACGCTGGCAGGCCAACGCCGGCGTGCGCTTCGACCGCTACCGCACCGAGCTCGACGGCATGATCGTCTGCTCGACGACCCGCGCGCCGTTTTGCGGATCGCTGCCGGCCGGCTCGCTGGTGGCCAACGACGGCCGTTCGCGCGACACGTTGTTCAGCTGGAACGTCGGCGTGCTGTACAAGCCGGCCCCGAACGGCAGCGTCTACGCGAACTACGCCACCTCGCAACAGCCTCCGGGCGGCGCGACGCTGGAACTGAGCAACGCCGCCAACAACGCCAACAACCCGATCTTCGACCCGCAGCGGGCGAAGACCGCCGAACTCGGCACCAAATGGGAACTGGCCGGCGGCAAGCTGCTGCTGGGCGGCGCGCTGTACGACACCCGCATCGGCAACGAAGTGATCGTCGACCCGACCGACAACACCGCCTACCTCCAGTCCGGCGAGAAGCGCGTGCGCGGCATCGAGCTGTCGGCGATCGGCCGCGTCACCGACGCGTGGTCGCTCTCGGCCGGCTACACGCTCATGGACGCCGACGTGGCGCAGGGCCCGGCGGTGAGCGCGGACGGTTCGGCCAACCTCGCCTACACGCCGCGCAGCGCGTTCACCGGCTGGACCAGCTACGACTTCGGCAACGGCTTCAGCATCGGCGGCGGCGCGCGCTACAACGGCCGGATGCGCCGCGGCAGCGACAGCGCGATCGGCACGCCCGCCTACATCGAGGCTTACTGGGTCGCGGACGCGATGGCGAGCTACGCCTTCAGCGAGGCGTTCGACCTGCGCCTCAACCTGTACAACCTGTTCGACCGGGAATACGTCGCCGCGATCAACAAGAGCGGCTACCGCTACATCCCCGGCACGCCGCGCACGGCGCTGCTCACCGCCAACTTCCGTTTCTGACCGGAGGCGACGGCCATGCTGCTGCACATCCCAGGTATCCTCGACCCGGCGCAGGCGGCGCGGATGCGGCAGCGGCTCGAGGCCGCGCGATGGATCGACGGCCGCGAGACCGTCGGCGCGCAGGGTGCGCAGGTCAAGCGCAACCTGCAGTTGCCCGACGCATCGCCCTTGCGCGCGGAACTCGCCGACGAAGTGCTGGCGGCCCTGGCCGCGAACCCGCTCTACCACGCGGCGGTGCTGCCGGCGAAGACCCTGCCGCCGCGCTTCAACCGCTACGAAGGCGGCGGCGAATACGGCATGCACGTGGACGGCGCGGCGATGGCGCTCGGCAACGGCGAATGGCTGCGCAGCGACGTGTCGTGCACGCTGTTCCTCGCCGACCCGGACAGCTACGACGGCGGCGAACTGGTCGTCAGCGACACCTATGGCGAGCACGAGGTGAAACTGCCCGCCGGCGATTTGATCGTCTATCCGTCCGACAGCCTGCACCGGGTCGAACCGGTGACGCGCGGCGCGCGATTCGCGGCGTTCTTCTGGGTGCAGAGCCTGCTCCGCGACGCGCAACGCCGGCGCCTGCTGCTGGAACTCGACGGCGGCATCCAGCAACTGGCCGCTTCCGGCGCGGATCGCGACGCATTGCTGCGCCTGACCGGCGTGTACCACAACCTGCTGCGGCAATGGTCGGAGACCTGAGCGCCATGCCGTCCCGTTCCCGACCCGCGACGACCAACCGATGACGCCCGACACCCTCGCCCGCAAGCGCGGCCCCGCGCTCTTCAACCACCACAAGACCCATCGCTGGATCCGCCAGATCCATTTGTGGATCGGCGCATGGGGCGCGCTCGCCGCGGTGCTGTACGGTTTCACCGGGCTGGTGATGAACCACCGGATGGGCGAAAACGCCTGGCCGCAGGGCGACAGCCGCGATGCCGGGGCGACGACGCTGCAAATTCCGGCCGAAGCGCGCACCTCGCCCGAACGACTCTCGCTGTGGCTGCAGGAAACGCAGGACCTCGACGTGCAATCGATCCGCAAGGGCGGGCCCGGCGGTCGCGGCGGCGATGCGGGGCAGCCGCCGAAGTGGAATTTCTCCGGCGGGACCGCCGCGCATTCGTGGCAGCTCGAATACGCGCCCGGCGCCGGCACCGCCGAACTGAAGCGCAGCCGGCAGACGTTCCTCGCCGCGATCAACCGCCTGCACAAGGCGGTCGGCGGTGGCGTCGGCTGGCGGGTGCTGGCCGACAGCTTCGCGATCGCGATGGTCCTGCTCGGCCTGTCCGGGTTGTGGATGTGGGCGCGCGGGCGCAGCTACCGGCAGATGGTCGCGAGCGTGTCCTGCGCCTCGACGCTGGTGTTCCTGCTGGTGGTGGTTCCGGCGCTTTTGTAGGCGCGGTCACGCCCGGGTCAGTTTGGCCAGCAGCAGTTCGCCGCCGCCTTCGAGCACGTGCCGCAGGCGGCCGTCGCCGGCTTCGAGCACCGCGCTGTCGCCGGCCTCGAGCGGCGGCAGGTCGCTGCCGTCGGCGAATGCCGCGCGACCCGACAGCAGGTGCACGGCCCAGGTGGTGCCGGGTTCGGCGAACAGCAGCATCGGCCCGACCAGCGGACGCCGCCAGAGCCGCGCGTCGAGGCGTTCGCGCCGCCACATCAGGTTGAAGTCGTGGGTGCTGCCGTCGACGAGTTCGCCGCGCGCCTTGCGTTCGCCGGCGAAGCGCAATTGGTCGTGCGGCGGCAGCAGCGTGTGCGTGTCGCCGTCGTCGAACACGATGCGCAGTCCGTTGCCAGACAGCAGCACCAGTTCGCGATCGATGCCCGGGAACGCGGAAAACTCCGCATCGCGTTCGATCTCGGCGATCGACAGCCGCCAGTCCCAGTCGTCGACGTCCGGGACGCGCACGATCTCGCGGGTCCAGCCGAGCCCGTTCTTCCAGCGCACGCGCTGGTATTCGTTGGCGGGAATGACCCGGGATCGCGTTTCGCCCATGCGCCGAGTGTAGGCCCGGGCGCGTGCTTACGCGACCGAAAGCTCCAGCCGCCGACCCATGGCCTGCAGCGCGGCGGCGATGGTATCGATCTTCGTCGCATGGTGGATGTCCACGATGCGATTCACCGCCTGCGGGCTGGTATTGAGTTTGCGCGCCAGTTCCGACGCGGTGATCCCCGCGTCGATCATCTGGTTCAGCAGCAACACCTTGGCCGCCACGCTGGCCGCGACCGGCACCGCGATTTCGCCGCGACGCGGCTTCGATGGCGGCGGCACCTTGCGACGGTCCTCGAAATAGAAATCCATCGCGGTGACCAGGGCATCGCGCGCCATCGATTCGGCATGCCGGCCGGATTTCCCGGAGGTGATGGCTTCGGGAATGTCGCGGAACGTGACCAGGAACGATGCGCCATCGGGTTGGATTTTCGCTGGATAGAACATGTCGCCTCCTCTCGCCGGCTAGCGTTTCGATTTGCCGATCCCGAGTTGCAGGAGAATCGCTTTCCGCAAACCCTCGCCGATTTCCCCGGAATGTCGTGGAAGCGTCGATTGCCTGCCGCGGTAGTACAGTTTGGTATGCCGCGCGCCTTCCTCGAAGCGCACGCCCTGCGCGGCCAGCCAGCGCCTGAATTCCGCATGCTTCATGCCGCGCCTTCGCGGGGATTATAAACGTTTTTGTGTAAACGAAAACTCCCGGCCGCATCGCCGCGGCCGGGAGTCGGTTGCAGCCAGCGTGCGATCAGCGCTTCGCCATCGTGGCCGGCTTGGCGGCCGGCGCCGCGGGCCGCGCCGGGGCAACGAGGATCCGGTCGCGGTTCTTCTCCACGGTCTTGAGGCCGATGCCCTTCACCATCGCCAGTTCCTCGGCGCTGCGGAAGGCGCCGTGTTCCTTGCGGTAGTCGACGATGGCCTCGGCCTTGGCCGGGCCGACGTTGAGCAGCACGCGGTCGAGGGTGGCGGCGTCGGCGGTGTTGAGGTTCACCTGGTCGGCGGCGAAGGCGCTGCCGGCGAAGGCCAGGGACAGCAGCAGGGTCGAGAAAGCGGTCTTGATGAGGTTCATGGCGGGTCTCCTTGTCGGTGGCTGTGATCGCGGCGCGAACGCCGCGCCGGTGTGCACACTCTCCGCATCCGGCCGCGGCGCTCCCATCGCCCGACCGGCCGCGCGGCGCCGGAAGCCGCCGCGCCGGGCGCTCGGAAAAGCCCTACCCGGCCCGCGGCGCTAGAATCGCGTCATCCGCGCAGCAGGAACTCCACATGGATGCCAGGCAGTTGCAGCAACACATCGACCGGGTCTGGGACGGCGACATCGTCCCGCAGCTGATCGAGTACATCCGCATTCCGAACAAGTCGCCCATGTTCGACGCCGACTGGGTCAAGAACGGGCACATGGAACGCGCGGTGCAGCAGCTCGCGGGCTGGGCGGGCAAGCGCTCGATCCCCGGCCTCAAGCTGGAAATCGCGCGGCTGGAAAACCGCACGCCGCTGATCTTCATCGACATCCCCGCCTTCAAGGGCAGCGCCGCGAACGGCGGCAGCGACGACGACTGCGTGCTGCTGTACGGCCACCTCGACAAGCAGCCGGAAATGACCGGCTGGGACGAAGGCCTCGGCCCATGGGAACCGGTGCTCAAGGGCGACAGGCTGTACGGCCGCGGCGGCGCCGACGACGGTTACGCGATCTTCGGCTCGCTCGCCGCGATCGAGGCGCTGCAGGCGCAGGGCATCGCCCACGCGCGCTGCGTGGTGCTGATCGAGGCCTGCGAGGAATCCGGCAGCTACGACCTGCCCGCCTACGTCGACCACCTCGCCGACCGCATCGGCAAGCCTTCGCTGGTGGTGTGCCTGGACTCGGGCTGCGGCAACTACGAACAGCTGTGGTGCACGACTTCGCTGCGCGGCCTCGCCGGCGGCAACCTCACGGTGCAGGTGCTGGAGGAAGGCGTGCACTCGGGCGACGCCTCGGGCATCGTGCCCTCGAGCTTCCGCCTGCTGCGGCAACTGCTGTCGCGCATCGAGGACCAGGACAGCGGCCGCATCCTGGTCGACGGCCTGCACGTCGACATCCCCGCCGACCGCCTCGCGCAGGCGAAGAAGGTCGCGGACGTGCTCGGCGACGAGGTGTTCGACAAGTTCCCGTTCCTGCCCGGCATGCGCCCGATGGACGCGGACAACACCGAGCTGGTGCTCAACCGCACCTGGCGCCCGGCGCTGTCGATCACCGGCGTCGACGGCATCCCGCCGCTGGCCTCGGCCGGCAACGTGCTGCGCCCCTTCACCTCGGTGAAGCTGTCGCTGCGCCTGCCGCCCACGCTGGAAGGCAAGCGCGGTGGCGAACTGCTGCAGGAGGCGCTGCTGCACGACCCGCCCAACGGCGCCAAGGTCACGCTGAGCCTGGAAAAGGCCTCGACCGGCTGGAACGCGCCGGTGCTGGCGCCGTGGCTGGAACGCGCGATCGCCGATGCCAGCGAGGCGTTCTTCGGCAAGCCGGCGATGTACATGGGCGAAGGCGGCACCATCCCGTTCATGGGCATGCTCGGCGAGAAGTTCCCCGGCGCGCAGTTCATGATCACCGGCGTGCTCGGCCCGCATTCCAACGCGCACGGCCCCAACGAGTTCCTGCACATCCCGATGGGCAAGCGGGTCACCGCCTGCGTCGCCCACGTGGTGGCCGAGCACCAGGCGGCCAGCGCGCGCGGCGAGACCCGCGGCGTCGCGGCGGTGGCCGGCGGCCACGACCACGGCGACCACGGCTGCTGCTGAAGGCCCGGACCCGCCCGGGCGGACGGCGCGGCTGCTAGGATGCGGCCGCGGTACCTACCAACCACACACCGGAGGGGAATGGCATGGGCGGCATCCTGTATACGATCCTGATCGGCGCCGTGATCGGCGTGCTCGCGCGCTTCTTCAAGCCGGGCGCGGATCCGATGGGCTGGATCCTGACGATCATCCTCGGCATCGTCGGCGCCTGGGCCGGCGGCTACGTCGCCGGCGCGCTCGGCATCAGCAGCGGCATCCTCGGCTTCGTCGTTTCCATCGTCTGCGCCATCGTGCTGTTGTTCCTGTACGAAATGATCCGCGCCAAGACCGCGAAGCGGTAAGCGCGCAATCGCATATCGATCGACGGAACGCCCCGCGCATGCGGGGCGTTTCCTTTTGCGCGAGTGATTCTGTAGGAGCGGGCTTGACCGCGACCCGGATCGCAAGTGTTTGTCGCGGCTATCGCTTTTTGACAGCCGCATGGCCGTTCGACCCGATCCCGCAAAAGCGGTCGCGCTCGAGAGCGCTCCTACAGAAGCAAGAAGGTTCAGCCCGCGCGGCCGTAGGCGTCGTCGTAGCGGACGATGTCGTCCTCGCCGAGGTAGTCGCCCGACTGCACCTCGATCAGCTCCAGCATCTCGGTGCCGGGATTCTCCAGCCGGTGCTTGGCGCCGATCGGGATGTAGGTGCTCTGGTTGGCGAACAGCTCGAACACGTCGTTGTCGCGGGTCACGCGCGCGGTGCCGCGGACCACGATCCAGTGCTCGGCGCGGCGCGCGTGCGACTGCAGCGACAGCCGCGCGCCCGGCTTCACCTTGATCCGCTTGACCTGGAAACCCTCGGCCATGTCGATGGAATCGTAGCTGCCCCACGGCCGGTGCACTTCGCGGTGCAGCGCGGCCTGCGAGCGCCGGTCCGACTTCAATTTCGCGACCACGTCCTTGACCTGCTGCACGCGGTCCTTGCGCGCGACCAGCACCGCGTCGTCGGTCTCGACCACGACCAGGTTGTCGACCCCGACCAGCGCGACCAGCCGCCGCGCATAGGCGTAGCTGTCGCGCGAATCGACCGCGATCACGTCGCCGTGGTGGGCGTTGCCCGCGTCGTCCTGTTCGCTCACGTCCCACAACGCCGACCACGAGCCCACGTCGTTCCAGCCGATGTCGACCGGCAGCACGCAAGCGTCCCCGGTCTTCTCCATCACCGCGTAGTCGATGGAATCGGAGGGACAGGCCGCGAACGCGTCGCGGTCCAGGCGCACGAAATCGCCATCGCGTTTCGCGGCTTCGAACGCGCGCGTGGTCGCCTCGAGGATGTCGGGACGGAACTTCCGCAATTCGTCGAGATAACGCGAGGCGCGGAACAGGAACATGCCGCTGTTCCAGTAATAGCCGCCTTCCTCGAGATATCGCCGCGCGGTGCCGGCGTCCGGCTTCTCGACGAAGCGCAGCACCTTGCGCACGCCCTCGCCGGGCGCGGCCTGGCCCGCTTCCGCCTGGATGTAGCCGAAGCCGGTTTCCGGCGCGGTCGGGACGATGCCGAAGGTCACCAGCGCGCCCTGTTCCGCCGCGGGGGACGCGGCCTGCACCGCGGCGCGGAACGCCTCGGCATCGCGCACCACGTGGTCGGACGGCAGCACCAGCAGCAGCGGGTCGTCGCCCGCGGCCATCGCCTGCAGCGCGGCCGCGGCGATCGCCGGCGCGGTGTTGCGCCCGACCGGCTCCAGCACGATGGCGGGATTCGAGACGCCGACCAGGCGCAGCTGTTCGGCGGCGAGGAAGCGGTGTTCCTCGTTGGCGATCACGATCGGCGGCGCCGAGGGCGCGATCGGCGCGACCCGCAGCCAGGTCGCCTGCAGCATGCTGTCCTCGCCGGCCAGCGGCAGGAACTGCTTCGGATAGGCCTCGCGCGACAACGGCCACAACCGCGTGCCGGAACCGCCGGAGAGCAATACCGCCTGCAATCGCGCCACGTCCGACTCCCTGTCTTCGTGGCCGCAGTTTACCCTGTCGCACCAGAAGACCTGCCTCGGGAACCCGGATGACCGCACACCACGACGCCCGCGCCGATGCGCGCCTGGCCTGGGCCCGCGCCGCGCTCGGCGACGCGGGCGCGGGGCTGGAACGCGCGTCGATGGACGCCGGTTTCCGCAGCTACTGGCGCAGCAGCGGCGCGCCTTCGCGCATCGTCATGGATTCGCCGCCGGACAAGGAGGACGTGCGCCCGTGGCTGCGCATCCGCGACCTGCTCGAAACCGGCGGCGTGCGCGTGCCGAAGGTGCTGGCGCGCGATGCCGACGCCGGCTTCCTGCTGCTCGAGGACCTGGGCGCGAACACCTACCTGCAGGTCATCGACGCCGGCAACGCCGACGCGCTGTTCGACGATGCGGTTTCGCAATTGCTGAAGCTGCAGGCGATCGCGCCGCCGGGCGACCTTCCCGCCTACGACGAAGCGCTGCTCGCGCGCGAACTGCGCCTGTTCGACGAATGGTTCTGCGGCCGCCACCTCGGCATGGCGCTCGACTGCGGCGATCACGAAACACTGGACGGCGCGTATCGCGTCCTGATCGATGCCGCGCTGGCGCAGCCGCAGGTGCTGGTGCACCGCGACTTCATGCCGCGCAACCTCATGCCTGTCGGAAGCGGGCCCGCTGACGCCGGGCCGGCGGTGCTCGATTTCCAGGACGCGGTGCGCGGACCCATCGCCTACGACGCGCTGAGCCTGTTCAAGGACGCGTTCCTGAGCTGGCCGGAACAGCGCGTCGACGCCTGGCTGTTGCGCTACCACCAGCGCGCGCGGGACGCCGGCCTGCCGGTGCCGGCGTTCGCGCGTTTCCGCCGCGACGCGGACCTGATCGGCGTGCAGCGGCACCTGAAGGTGATCGGCATCTTCGCCCGCCTGAACCATCGCGACGGCAAGCCGAAATACCTCGCCGACGTTCCGCGCTTCTTCGCCTACCTCGACGCGGTGCTGCCGAAATACCCGGAACTCGCGCCGCTGCAAGGCTTCATCGAAGCGAAGGTGAAGCCGGCGATGGCGGCGTCGGCATGAAAGCCCTGGTCTTCGCCGCCGGCCTCGGCGAGCGCATGCGCCCGCTCACCGACACCACGCCGAAACCCTTGCTCCTCGCCGGCGGCAAGCCGCTGATCGAATGGCACCTGGAGAAGCTGGCGGCGATCGGCATCCGCGAAGTCGTGGTCAACACCTCGTGGCTGGCGGAGCAATTTCCGCGCACGCTCGGCGACGGCAGCCGCTGGGGCATCGACCTGCATTGCATCTACGAAGGCGAAACGCCGCTGGAGACCGGCGGCGGCATGTGGAACGCGCTGCCCTTCCTGCGCGACAGGGACGAGGCCTTCATCGCGGTCAATGGCGACGTGTGGACCGATTACGACTTCTCGCGGCTTCCGGACGAACCCGCCGGCGATGCGCACCTGGTGCTGGTCGATAACCCGCCCCAGCATCCGCGTGGGGATTTCGCGCTGTATTTCCCTCTCCCCGCGAGCGGGGAGACGGTGGCGAAGCCGGGTGAGGGGCGAATCGGCGAAGTCGCTTCCGATGGCGAATCGAAACTCACCTTCGCCGGCATCGGCGTGTACCGGCCTTCGCTGTTCGACGACTGGCGCACCGTCATCGGCGACGCGCCCGGCGCCGGCGAAACCCCGCCGCGCTTCAAGCTCGCGCCGCTGTTGCGCGCGGCGATGGCGCGCGGCGCGGTGACCGGCGAGCACCATCGCGGCAAGTGGACGGACGTGGGCACGCCGGAGCGGTTGGCGGAATTGGATGCCCGTCTGAAGCTGTAGTGGAACCTGTTCGTGGGTTAGCCACGCCACAGTGTCATCCTGAGGCGAAGCCGAAGGACCTGCTGTTCCTGTCCTCGCGTGAACTCCGAAAACAAACAGGTCCTTCGCTGCGCTCAGGATGACAATTCGTCGCAATCGAGCCTCGCAACACGACTGTCATCCTGAGGCGAAGCCGAAGGACCAGCTGTTCCGATCTCGGATCTCCAAGGCAAAGTCCGATCGAATTTCCGGCATTTCCCGCTTCCGGCGCGCGCGGTTCCCGCATGAACTGTTCGCATGGAATGCACTTACTTCGTCTACATCCTTTCCAGCCGGTCGCGAAACCTGTATGTCGGTGTCACTGGCGACCTGGTCCGACGGATGTGGGAACACCGCACGCACGCTGTCCCAGGCCACACAGCGCGTTATCGGATCAATCGCCTGGTGCATTTCGAAACCGTCGCCGACCCGGCGAGCGCCATTGCGCGCGAGAAGCAGATCAAGGGTTGGCTGCGGGCACGGAAGATCGCGTTGATCGAACAGTCGAATCCGACTTGGGAAGACTTGGCGAGAGGTTGGTTCGAGGATTCGATGCCAGGGAAAGCAGGTCCTTCGCTGCGCTCAGGATGACAACTGGAGGACGCTCAGGCTCACAGCCCGGAGCGCTCGGATGATGGTCAAGTCGTACCCAGCACTTCCCGCAAAAATGGAACCGTGATGCGGCGCTGCGCCGCGAGCGAGGCGCGATCCAGCCGCTCGAAGATCGCCGACAGGTCGGACAGGTCGCGGCTGCAGCGCGTCAGCAGCCAGTCGATCGCCGCGTCGTCGAAGGCCACGCCGCGATGCCGCGCGCGCAGGCGCAGCACCTCGCGGCGACCGTCGTCGTCCAGCGGCGACAACGCGATGCGATGGCATTGCGACAGCCGCGACACCAGGTCCGGCAACACGAATCCCACGGCCGCGGGCGCGGCATCGGCGGCGTAGAGCAGCGCGATGCCATCGGCGCGCGCGTGGTTGTGCAGCTCGAACAGCGCGACTTCGTCCTCGCGTTCGCCGGCGATGGCTTCAAGGCCGTCCAGCGCGACGAGGTCGCGGCCGGCCACGAGTTCCAGCGCATCGCGCAAGCGCCCGCGCAGCGAGGCCAGCGGCAGGTAGGCGACGCGGCGGCCGAACGCATCCGCACCCGCGCAGGTCGCGCGCAGGAGATGGCTCTTGCCGGTGCCGCGCGCGCCTTCGACGTAGGCGCTTTCGCGCGAATCGCCGTGCGCCAGCGCGCGCAGCTGCGCCAGCGTCCCCGGCGGCGCGGCGACGAAGGTGTCGAAGCGCTGGTCGGGCGGCATGCGCAGTTCCAGCGCGAGCTGCGCGTGGCCGCGTGGTGCGTCGTCGCTGGGGCTCACGCCGGCGGTGGATCCTGCGGCGGCGGCGCGGCTTCGGCGACGATCCCGGCCGGGGCTGCGGTTTCCGGCGGCAATGGATGCTCGCCCTGGTAGATGCGGCTGGCGCGATAGCGTTCCACCGCGTAGTGCAGCAACACGTTCGCCACCGCCGCCACCGGCAGCGCGAGCAGCATGCCGAGGAAGCCGAACAGCTGGCCGCCGGCGAGCACCGCGAAGATCACCGCGACCGGATGCAGGCCGATGCGGTCGCCGACGAGTTTCGGCGTAAGCCAGTAACTCTCGATCACCTGGCCGACGCCGAACACCGCGAGCACGCCGAGCAGGTGCGGCCAATCGCCGTACTGCACCAGCGAAGCGATGCCGCCGAACGCGACCACGGTGGCCGGGCCCAGGTAGGGCACGAAGGTGAGCAAGCCGGCGAGCACGCCGATCAGCACGCCGAGGTCCAGGCCCACCGCCCACAAGCCGATGCCGTAGAGCACGCCGAGGATCAGCATCACCAGGAACTGGCCGCGCAGGAACGCGCCGAGCACCGCGCTCGATTCCTGCGCCAGGCGCGACACGGTCGATTCGTGGTCGCGCGGCACGAGCGCGGCGACGCGTTCGACGAACACGTCCCAGTCGCGCAGGAAGAAGAACGTCAGCACCGGCAGCAGCACCACGTTCGCGACCAGGCCGAGCAGGGCGAAACCGGAACGCGAGACGTAGCCGAGCAAGGTCGCGGCGATGCCGCCGGCCTGTTGCCAGTGCGAACGCACCAGCTCGATCAGCCGCTCCGGGTCCAGCCACGCCATCAGCTGCATGCCGGTGCGGTGTTCCAGCCACGGCACGACCGTGCCGACCAGCCAGTCGCGGTAGCGCGGCAGCGATTGCACCAGGGTCAGGATCTGCCGCTCGAGCAGCGGCACCAGCAACACCAGCGCCAACGCCAGCACCAGCATCATGCCGCCGAACACCAGCAGCACCGCCGCGTTGCGCGACAGGCCGCGGCGCTCGATGCGGTCCACCAGCGGATCGCCGAGCCAGCCGAGCAGCGCGGCGAGCACGAACGGCGACAGCACCGGCGCCAGCAGCCACAGCAGCCAGCCGGCGAGCAGCGCCACCACCGTCCATTGCAGGCGGCGGTAGAAGCGCGCGATCTCGTGCAGCGGCGTGGCTTCGGCCATCAGCGCAGGCGGAACACCGGCGGCGCGCCGTCGGCGGCGGTGTCGTCCGGCACCAGCGCATCGCCGGCGAGGCGGCGGAAACCGGCGAGGCCGGTGGTCAGGTCGAGCTGCACGTCCAGCGTGCCCGGCGCGGCGCGCACCGGGCGGAAGGCGCGCACCACCGACACCTTCTGCAGCAGCGCGGACAGGCGGATGTAGTCGTCGCCGTTGTCGATGCCGGCGAAGCTCACCGTGTAGCTGCCCGGGCTGCCCACGCCGGGACCGCTGCGTCGGGCGTAGCGCTTCACCAGCGCGTTCGCGGCGCCATCCGCGCCCGCGGCCATCACCCGCCGCGCGTCGGTGTCGTCGCCGCTCCAGCGCGAAAGCACGCGCCCGCCGTCGACCAGGATCCAGTCCGCGTGCCAGCCCGCGCCCTTGCGGGAAAGCTTGCCGATCAGCTGCATCGGCGGGCTGTAGCGGCTGGAAATGCGCGCGATGGCGGCGGTGTCGCCGCGCCAGATCGCGCCGGCGGCGGCCTGTTCGGCGGCGTTCCCGGCCGGCAGGCCGAGCTTGTAGCCGCGGGCCTTGGCGCGGTCGAGGATGGAACGCGCCGCGTTCGCCTGCCCTAGCCCGACCAGGCGCGGGCCGCTGCCATCGTCGATGGCGAGCCACAGCACCGGCTTGGGCCGCGGTTCGGGCCACACCGGCAGGCCCAGGTCGCCGGCCATTTCCTGCACCTTCGCCGGATCGAAATGCACCACCAGCGTGGTGCCGAAGGTCGGCGCGCCGGTGGTCGCGGACACGCCTTCGTCCTGGCGGTAGTCGTAGCCGGTGACGTAGTCCTGGGCGCGCTTGAGCTCGGCGCCGACGCCGGGCTGGGCGGCGGCATCGCGGCCGCCGGAGAGGTTGTTCAGCACCTGCACCAGCGCGCGCGCGAACGCCGAATTGCGCTCGGCCGTGTTCTGGCTGTTGACCGGCACTTCGGCGTCGAACAGGCCGGTGGCGCGGGCGCGATCGCCCTCCACGCGCTGCGCCAGCGCGCTTCCGGCGACCAGCAGCGCGGCCAACAGACAGGTCCAGCGGATCCAACGGCGCATTCGGCATCCTGCACGTGCGGTGATGGTGGAATGGTGCCGCAGGCGGGCCAGCGCGTCCATGCGCAGCGCGGGCGCGGGTTAAAATCGCGCTTTCCCGCAGCCGTTCCGAGGCCCACGTGCCCCAGCCCCCCGCCTCCGCCGGCCTGACCTACCGCGATGCCGGCGTCGACATCGACGCGGGCAACGAAGTCGTCGAACGGATCAAGCCGCTGGTCCGGGCGACCATGCGCCCGGAAGTGCTGGGCGGCGTGGGCCTGTTCGGCGGCCTGTTCGACCTCGCCGGCCGCTACCGGGAGCCGGTGCTGGTCTCCGGCACCGACGGCGTCGGCACCAAGCTGATCCTCGCCAAGCAGTTGAACCGGCACGACGGCATCGGCCAGGACCTGGTCGCGATGTGCGTGAACGACGTGCTGGTGCAGGGCGCCGAGCCGCTGTTCTTCCTCGACTACTTCGCCACCGGCAAGCTCGATGTCGAGACCACGGTGAACGTGGTCGCCGGCATCGCCAGGGGTTGCGAAATCGCCGGCTGCGCGCTGATCGGCGGCGAAACCGCGGAAATGCCCGACATGTATCCGCCGGGCGAATACGACCTGGCCGGCTTCACCGTCGGCGCGGTGGAGAAATCCAAGCTGGTGGATTCCAGCAAGCTGCGCGAAGGCGACGTGCTGGTCGGCATCGCCTCCAGCGGCCCGCATTCCAACGGCTATTCGCTGGTGCGCAGGATCCTCGAACGCGCGGGAAACCCGCTGGACCTCGACCTTGGCGGCGTGACCCTCGCCGATGCGCTGATGGCGCCGACGCGCATCTACGTCAAGCCGGTGCTGGAACTGCTGGCCAGGCACGACATCCACGCCATGGCCCACGTCACCGGCGGCGCGCTGGTGGAGAAGATCATCCGCGTGGTGCCGAGGGAATTCGGCCTCGAGATCGATACCTCGTCGTGGCCGCTGCCGGCGGTGTTCGACTGGCTGCAACGCGAAGGCAACGTCGCGCGCGAGGAGATGTGGCGCACGTTCAACTGCGGCATCGGCTTCGTGCTGATGCTCTCGCCGGGCGATGCCGCCGCCGTCGAAGCCGACCTCGATCGCCTCGGCCTGGCGCACTGGCGCATCGGCCGGGTGACGAAGGCCGGCGACGGCGAACGCCTGCGCATCGGCTGAGCCGCGCATGCTGATCGGCGTCCGCCTGTCCGACCTCGGCCGTCGCAGCCGCTGGTTGCTGGCGATCGCCAGCGCGCTGTTCCTGGCCGCGCTGGCCGCGACCTTCCTCTTCCCGCAATCGCCGCTTTGGATGCTGCGCGCGTGGCTGCTGGCGATCCTGTTCCTCGGCGGCTACTGGCTGTCGTTCCTGGCCGACCTGCGCGGCCGCCTGGGCGCGTGGCAACTGGCGCTGGCCAGCCTGTTCGGCGTGCTCGCATGGCTGCTGGTGCTGGCGATGCTGCTGTTGTGGCCGCAGCTGCTCGGCGGCGGAACGCGTTGATGGGTAATGAACAATCCGTCGTCAAGAAGGTCGTTTTCGGCCTGACCCTCGGCATCTTCATCGCCAGCTGGATCGCTCCGCGCTGGCCGTTCGAACAGGCCATGCACAGTAGCCTGACCGTAGTCGGACTTGGTTGGCTGTGGTGGCATGACCGTCGATGGCCGTTGCAGCCGCTGCAGTACTCCCTCGTCTGCGCCTTCGTCGTAGCGCACTGCATCGGCGCACGCTGGCTATATTCATATGTTCCCTACGATTCCTGGCTGCAGTCGCTGATCGGCTGGTCCCCGGCAAAAGCCTTCGGCTGGCAACGGAATCATTACGATCGCCTCGTCCACCTGCTCTACGGCATTTGCATCACTCCTGCCATCTGCAGTTGGTTGCGCCAACGGTGGCCGCTGATTTCTGTACGAAATGCCTTCGTGCTAGCCGTGATGTCAATAATGTGCACCAGCCTGATCTACGAATGGATGGAATGGGGCGTTGCGCTCACGCTATCTCCCAAGGATGCCGAGTCGTACAACGGCCAACAGGGCGACATCTGGGATGCGCATGCCGACATGCTCATGGCCACCATTGGCGCATTGCTATCCTGGCCAGTGACGCGAATGCAAAGCACTCCGCGGAGTGCGTCATGACGAATCATCTGCCGCGGTTGGTCGTGCTCGCCTCGGGCCGCGGCAGCAACCTGCAGGCGATCCTCGACGCGGTCGCGAACGGCACGCTCGACGCCGAAGTGGCCGGCGTGTTCTCCGACAAGCCCGGCTGCGAGGCCTTGCGGCGCGTGCCGGACGCATCGCGCTGGTCGCGCGATGCGTCGGCATACGCGGATCGCGCGGATTTCGACGCCGAACTCGCCGATGCGGTGGCGGCCTCGCATCCGGACTGGATCGTCTGCGCCGGCTACCTGCGCATCCTCGGCGAGGGCTTCGTCGCGCGCTTCGCCGGGCGCCTGCTCAACATCCACCCCTCGCTGCTGCCCAGGCATCGCGGGCTGCGCACGCATGCGCGCGCGATCGAGGCCGGCGACGCCGAGCACGGCGCCAGCGTGCACTTCGTCGTGCCCGAACTCGACGCCGGCGCGGTGGTCGCGCAGGCGGTGGTCCCGGTGCGCGCGGGCGAATCGGCCGGCGAGCTCGCGCAGCGGGTGCTGGCGCGCGAGCATCCGCTGCTGCTGGCGACGCTGCGGCTGGCGGTGGCCGGCCGGATCGAGGAGCGCGATGGCCGCGCATGGCTGGATGGTCACCCGTTGTTCAAGCCGCTGCGTCTATCGTCCGCCGGCGATTTCAACGAGCCCACGCGCCAACCATGACGCGCCTCAAGACCTTCTCCCGCACCGTCCTGTTCGTGGCGACCGTGGCTTTGTCGTTCGGCGCCATCGCCGCGGAACCGCCGCAGCAATTGTTGCCGGCATCCGAAGCGCCGCCCGCGCCCACGCCGGTGTTGCGGCCGTTCGTGGCCCAGTACCAGGTGTTCGACCATGGCCGTTCGCTCGGCACCGCGACCATGCAGGTGGTCGCCCTCGACGGCGGGCGCTGGCGCGTGGACCTGACGATGAAGGGCGGCGGCCTGCTGCGCATCGCCGGGCTCAACCTCGAGCAGAGCACGGTGTTCGACGTGGTCGACGGCCGTTACCGCCCGCTCGGCCAGAGCACGGTGCGGCGCGTGTTCCTCAGCAAGCGGCGCACGGCCGCCGGCTACGACTGGGCGAAACGCAGCGTGCAATGGACCGGCGACGTCAAGGACACGCGGCGTGCACCGGTGCCGCTGCAGGATGGCGACATGAGCGGCCTGCTGATCAACCTCGCGATCATCCGCGACGCCACGCCGGGCGCGGCCCTGCATTACCGCTTCGTCGACGACGGCCGCGCGCGGCAGCAGGACTATGTCGTGGCCGCGCAGACACAGGCCATTCAGGTCGGAGACCTCAATTTCGACGCGTTGCGGGTCGACCGCAGCAATCCCGGCATCGAACAGACCAGCATCTGGGTCGCGGCCGGCGTGCCGACGCCGCTGCGCATGCTGCAGAGCGAGAACGGCGAAACCGGGCTCGACCTGGTCCTCGTCGGTTACCAGTGATTTCGAAAGGATTCCCCATGAACGACCGCATCGCCATCCGCCTGTTGCCCCTGCTGCTCGCCGCGGCCAGCGCCGCGTCGGCGGCCGCGCCGGCTTCGATCAAGCCGTATTCGGCCGATTACGACGCCAGCTACATGGGCATGCACGGCACCGGCCACATGACCCTGGCGCAACAGGCCGGCGGCCGCTGGGTGTATTCGCTGCGCATCGGCAGCCCGCTCGCGCAGCTGTCGCAGAGCACCGTGTTCGACCAGGCCGGCGACGGGCTGCGCCCGCTCTCGGGCACCGATTCGTCGACGTTCCTGGTGAAGCGCGTGACCAAGCAGGCCAGCTACGACTGGAAGGCGGGCCAGGCCAGCTGGAGCGGCGACGTGAAGCCCGACCGCGCGGGGCCGGTGGCGCTGCAGGCCGGCGACGTCGACGCGATGCTGCTCAACCTGGCCCTGCCGCGCGACGTGGCCGCGGGCCGCTCGCTGCACTACCGCATGGTCGACGACGGCCGCGCCAAGCCGGTGAACTGCAGCACGACCAGCAAGGAAACGCTGCACGCCGGCGGCAAGTCGCTGCAGGCGACCAAGGTCAGCTGCGACCTCGGGCCCAACAAGCAGATCCTGCTGTGGGTGGTGGATGGCATGCCGTTCCCGGCGCGGATCCTGCAGCGCAAGGACGGCCAGGACGACATCGACCTGAGCCTGGCCAAGGCCAGCTGAGGCGGATTCGTTCGTGGCGGGAAGGGTTTGTCGAAGCCGCAGGCTGGGCAAACCGTAACCCGTTCGTGGTGAGGAGGGTTTGTCGAAGCCTCAGGCTGGGCAAACCGTGACCCGTTCGTGGCGGGAAGGGTTTGTCGAAGCCGCAGGCTGGGCAAACCGTGACCCGTTCGTGGTGAGGAGGGTTTGTCGAAGCCGCAGGCTGGGCAAACCCGTCTCGAACCACGCCCGCTTCGCGCCTCAGTCGATCCGGCGGATCCTCGCGCCGAGCGCGGACAGCTTCTCCTCGATCCGCTCGTAGCCGCGGTCGAGGTGGTAGATGCGGTCGATGACGGTTTCGCCGTCGGCCACCAGCCCGGCCAGGATCAGCGACGCCGAGGCGCGCAAATCCGTCGCCATCACCGGCGCGCCGCCGAGGCGTTCGACCCCGCGCACGACCGCGGTATGCCCGTCGACGCGGATGTCCGCGCCCAGGCGCAGCAGTTCCTGCACGTGCATGTAGCGGTTTTCGAAGATCGTTTCGTTGATCACGCCGACGCCGTCGGCGATGCAGTCCAGCGCCATGAACTGCGCCTGCATGTCGGTGGGGAACGCCGGGTGCGGGGCGGTGGTGACGTTGACCGCGCGCGGCCGCTGGCCATGCATGTCCAGCGCGATGCGGTCGCCTTCGGTTTCGATCCGCGCGCCGGCCTCGCGCAACTTGTCGAGCACCGCGTCGAGCGTGTCCGGGCGCGCGTGCGTGGCGACGATGCTGCCGCCGGTCATCGCCGCGGCGACGAGGAAGGTGCCGGTCTCGATGCGGTCGGCGATCACCGCGTGGCTGCCGCCGTGCAGGCGCTCCACGCCCTCGACCACGATCCGCGGCGTGCCCGCGCCCTCGATCCTCGCGCCGAGCGCGCGCAGGCATTCGGCGAGGTCGACGATTTCCGGCTCCATCGCCGCGTTTTCCAGCACCGTGGTGCCTTCGGCCAGGGTCGCGGCCATCAGCACGTTCTCGGTGGCGCCGACGCTGACCATTTCGAACACGTGATGCGCGCCCTTCAGGCGCCCCTTCACGCTGGCCTTGATGAAGCCGTGATCGACGTCGATCTTCGCGCCCAGCGCCTGCAGGCCCTTGATGTGCAAATCCACCGGCCGCGAACCGATGGCGCAGCCGCCCGGCAGCGAGACTTCGGCGTCGCCGAACCTGGCCAGCAGCGGGCCGAGTACCAGCACCGAGGCGCGCATGGTCTTGACCAGCTCGTAGGGCGCGACGTGGCTATCGACGCTGCGCGGATCGACTGTCATCGCGTCGCCGGCATGCTCGACGCCGGCGCCCAGGCCCTGCAGCAGCTTCGCGGTGGTGACCACGTCGTGCAGGTGCGGCACGTTGTCGATGCGCACCGGTTCGTCCGCGAGCAGGGTCGCGCACAGGATCGGCAGCACCGCGTTCTTGGCGCCGGAGATGCGCACTTCGCCGCGGAGCGGGCCGTTGCCGGTGACGACGATCTTCTGCATGGTTTTCCGGGATTGGAGATTCGGGATCGGGGATTCGGAACAGCGGCGGCGATGTGTCGATCGGGCTTACCAATCCCGAATCACGAATCACCAATTCCGGCTTCTTCCGGCGTCTGCGTGCGCAGGGCGAGCGCGTGGATCTCTCCGCCCATCAGCTCGCCCAGGGTCGCGTAAACCATGCGGTGCCGCGCCAGCGGCAGCTTGCCGCGGAAGGCCTCGCTGACCACCTGCGCCTCGAAATGCACGCCGTCCTCGCCCTGCACGTCGACCCGCGCGCCGGGCAGGCCGGCTTCGATCAGGGCACGGATGCGGTCTGCGTTCATCGCGGCGGGCACCGGGGCGCGTAAACTGAATGCGTCAGTGTAACGGAAACCACCTTCGCCCCATGCCCGCCGAACGCGCGCCCGCCGATTTCGACTTCGCCGCCAGCGGTCGCCGCGTGCTCGCCACCGAGGTGCAGGGGCTGGAGGCGATCGCCGCCCGCATCGACGGTGCGTTCAGCGCGGCCTGCCGCCTGCTGCTGGCCTGCCGCGGCCGGGTGGTGTGCACCGGCATGGGCAAGTCCGGGCATATCGCGCGCAAGATCGCGGCGACGCTGGCCTCGACCGGCACGCCCGCGTTCCACGTGCACCCGGGCGAAGCCGGGCACGGCGACCTGGGCATGGTCACCGACGCCGACGTGGTGCTGGCCCTGTCCAACTCCGGCGAGACCGACGAACTGCTCACCCTGCTGCCGGTGCTCAAGCGCCAGGGCAACGCGCTGGTCGCGATGACCGGCCGCCCGGATTCGACCCTGGCCCGCGAGGCCGACGTCCACCTCGATGTCGGCGTGCCGGCCGAAGCCTGCCCGCTCGACCTCGCGCCCACCGCCAGCACCACCGCCGCGCTCGCGCTCGGCGACGCGCTCGCGGTCGCGCTGCTCGAGGCGCGCGGCTTCACCGCCGACGACTTCGCGCGTTCGCACCCGGCCGGCGCGCTCGGCCGCCGCCTGCTGCTGCACATCACCGACGTCATGCACGCCGGCGACGAGGTGCCGCGCGTGCGCGAGAGCGCGACCCTGAGCGAGGCACTGGTGGAAATGAGCCGCAAGCGCCTGGGCATGACCGCCGTGGTCGACGCCGATGGCCGCCTGCTCGGCCTGTACACCGACGGCGACCTGCGCCGCACCCTGGACGATGCCGCGGTCGACCTGCGCACGACGCCCATTTCGATGGTGATGACGCGCGCGCCCAAGACCATCGGCGCCGAAGCGCTCGCGGTCGAGGCCGCGCAATCGATGGAAGCGCACAAGATCAACGCGCTGCTGGTGATCGACGGCGAACGCCGGGTCGTCGGCGCGCTCAACATCCACGACCTGCTGCGCGCGCGGGTGGTGTGATGGCGAACGGCCCCTACCCCGCCGACGTGCTCGAACGCGCCGCGCGCATCCGCGTGATCGGCTTCGACGTCGACGGCACGCTCACCGACGGCCGCCTGCTGTACGCCGACGACGGCGAGGAATCCAAGTCGTTCCACGTGCAGGACGGGCTCGGCATCGTGCTGCTGCGCCACGCCGGCATCGAGGTCGCGCTGGTCACCGCGCGCGTGAGCGCGGTGGTCGAACGCCGCGGCCGCGAACTCGGCATCGCCCGCGTGCACACGCATACGCGCGAGAAACTCGCCTGCATGCGCGGCATCGCCGAAGAGATGGGGATCGGCATGGACCAGGTCGCGTTCATGGGCGACGACCTGCCCGACCTCGCCACGCTGCGCGGCGCGGGCCTGGCGATCGTGCCGGCGAACGCCCACGACTGGGTGAAGCCGGCGGCGCACTGGACCACGCCGCGCGCCGGCGGCGCCGGCGCCGCGC
>JBGAHT010000078.1:0-7983 GCA_044226035.1 Thermomonas sp.
GAACAGGCCATCGAAGCATTGCGCGGCCTGCTCGCCCTGCGCCGCGAAGGCCTGCGGCGGCCATTGCCGTTCGCGCCCTACAGCGCCTGGGAATTCTTCGCCGCCGACGGCAGCGAGCGCGGCCTGCGCAACGCCGCGAACCGCTGGCGCGGCGGCGAGCACGGCTGGGCCGAAGGCGACGGCGATGCGTTGCGGCTGGCCTTGCGCGCGCGCGATCCGTTCGCCGACGCGGCGGAGGCCGACGAGTTCGCGCGCCTCGCCGGCATCGTGTACGGCGCGGTGGTGTACGGCCTGCCCGCGCCGATCGAGCTCGGCGAAGCGGCCTTGCCCGGGGACGACGCGGAGGACGCGGCATGAGCGCCGCGCGCGATCCCTACCTCGAGCTGCCGCTGCACGGCCTGCGCCTGATCGAGGCCAGCGCCGGCACCGGCAAGACCTTCACCCTCGCCACGCTGGCGACGCGGCTGGTGCTGGAACGCGGGTTGCGGGTCGGCGACATCCTCGCCGTCACCTACACCGAGGCGGCCACCCAGGAACTGCGCCGGCGCATCCGCGAACGCCTGCAGCTCGCGCTGGAGCTGGTCGATGCGCCGCCGGCGCAAGCCGAAAGCGCGGAAACGATCCTGACCCGGCAGCTGCTGCAGGCGCGGCTCGCGCGCGGCGACGAAGACGCCGACGCATTGCGTCGCCGCCTGCGCCGGGCCGTGCTCGACGTCGACCTGGCCGCGGTGTTCACCATCCACGGCTTCTGCGCGCGGGTGCTGCGCGAACACGCGCTGGAAGCGGGCCAGGGCTTCGATGCGCCGGAACTGCTGGCCGACGAAACCGGATTGCGCGAGGAAGTCGCGGCCGACCTGTGGCGCTCGCATGCGCGCGACGACGCCGGCGCGGACGATCTGGCCGCGCTGTGGAAGGGCGGTTACGAAGAACTCGCGAAGGATCTGCCGGCGTTGTTGCGCGAACGCGTGCTGTTGCCGCCGGATGCGCCGCTGCCGCCGGATCCCGCCGCATCGTTGCAAGCCGCCGCCGATGCCCTGGTCCGCGCGATCGACGCGCACTCGGACGACGCGCAGGCGCAGGTCGCCAAGGCGTTCGACGCCAAGGTTTTCGATGGGCGCCGTGCGCGCCATGCCAGCTTCGACAAGGCGTTCGACGAACTGCGGGCGGGTCGAACCGACCGCCAGTGGCCGCGTACGGACAAGACGCACCTGCAAAAACTCCTGCCGACGCAATTGCTGGATTACTGCAAGGACGGGCAACAGGCGAACGCGCCGGTATCCGCGGTGTTCGACGCGCTCGAAACCTGGTGCGCGGCCGACGAGGCAACGCAGGCATGGCTCGCCCGCCGCCGCATCGCGCTGCTGCACCGCCTCCGCGACGAGGCGCGCGTTCGCCTCGCGCGGCTCAAGCGCCAGCGCCGGGTGCAGACCTACGACGACATGATCGACGGCGTCGCCGATGCGCTCGCCGGCGCCAACGGCGACGCGCTCGCGGCGCGGCTGCGCGAGCAGTACCGGGTCGCGCTGGTGGACGAATTCCAGGACACCGACGCGCGCCAGTGGGCGATCTTCGAGCGCGTGTTCGCGCGTGGCGAGGACGCGGCGCTGCTGCTGATCGGCGATCCCAAGCAGGCGATCTACGGCTTCCGCGGCGGCGACGTGCACGCCTACCTTGAGGCCGCGCAGGAAGCGCAACGCGCGCCCCCGCTCGTGCACAACTTCCGCTCGCGGCCGGCGCTGCTGGCGGCGATCGACGCGCTGTACGCGAACGCGAACGCCGCCTTCGCCGCCGGGGACGCCGATGCTCCGCCGTTCGTCGATCCGCGCATCGCCTTCCATCCGGTCGAAGCCGGCGGCCAGCGCACCGACGAAGACTTCCGCCGCGAGGGCGCGAACGCGCCGGCGCTGACGCTGTGGCAGGCGCCTGCGACCGGTGAATTCAACAAGAAGGGCGAGCCGACGCAGTGGCGCGCCGGCGAATCGCGCGAGTACGCGACCCGCGCCTGCGTCGCCGCGATCCATCGCGTGCTCGCCGATGCGCGCGCCGGCCGGGCGACGATCGAAGGCGAACCCGTGCGCCCCGGCGACATCGCCGTGCTGGTGCGTTCCCACGCCGAAGCCACGCGGGTGCGGCAGGCGCTGGCGCTGGCCGGCATTCCCGCGGTCGCCGCGGGCAAGCTCGGCCTGTTCGCCACCGCCGAGGCGCGCGAACTGCACGCCCTGCTGCTGGCGCTGCTGCATGCGGGCGACGACGGCCGCCTGCGCGCGGCGCTCGCCACCGTGCTGGTCGGCGTGGACGCGGCCGGCATCGATGCGCTCGACGCGGCTGTCGACGGCGACGCGCACCGCCACTGGCAGCAGCGGGCGCTGCACTGGCGCGAACGCCTGTTGCGCGGCGGCCCGCTGGCGCTGGTCGGCGAGCTGTGCGCCGGCGACGCGCAACGCCTGCTCGGCCTGCTCGATGGCGAACGCCGCCTCAGCAACTACCTGCAGCTGGCCGAAGCGCTGCAGGAAGCGCAGGAACGCGCGCTCGGCCTGCACGGCCTGGTCGACTGGCTCGGCCGGCGCATCGCCGACGCCGACAAGGACGACGAAACCCAGCTGCTGCGGCTGGAATCGGACGCGCGCCGCGTGCAGATCGTCACCTTGCACAAGAGCAAGGGCCTGGAATACCCGCTGGTGTTCCTGCCGTTCGCGGGCATCGGCCGTGACGAAAAACCACCCGGCCGGTGCTGCATCGCCTACGACGAACACGACGGCCGCGGCCTGCACTGGAAGCTCGGCGATCCGGCGCAATGGAAATCCGCCAGCGACGCATGGAGGCGGGAACAGCGCGCCGAGGACGCGCGCCTGCTCTACGTCGGCCTGACCCGCGCACGGCAGGCGTTGTGGATCGCGACCGGCCCCCTCTACGCCAGCGACAAGGCGCCGCTGGCGAACATGCTGCGCGACGCGGCCGCGTTGCGCGCCGCCGGCGTCGTGTTCGACGCGACGCCGCCGCCCGAGGCCTTGCCGCGCCTGCCGCCGGAATCCGACGCAGCCGTTCCCGCCGCGCGCGTGGCGACGCGCCGCCTGCACGACGACTGGTGGGTGTACAGCTTCAGCCAGTTGTCGAAAGCCGAGGCCGGCGACGCCAGCAGCGCCTCCACCTTGCCGGTGGCCGGTGGCAACGACGAACCCGAAGCGCCGGAAGCCTTGCCCGACACCGCGTTCGATGCGCGTTTCGCCGGCAACCGCTACGGCGTCGCCCTGCACGCCGCGCTGGAACGCATGGCGCTGGCGCCGGACGGCTTCGCCGCCTGGCGCGACTGGCGCGCGGGCGGCCCCGTGCCGCAGGACGAAGCCGTCGCCATCGCCGAAGCCTTGCGCGCGGAAGGCTACGGCGCGGACGTGCTCGAGGACGGCGTCGCGCTGACCACCGGGCTCGTCGGCAACACCCTGACCGTCGCGCTGCCCGAAGGCACGCGCCTGTGCGAGCTGCCGTTCGACCAGCGCCGGCCGGAAATCGAATTCCAGTTCGCGCTGCGGCCGGTGCAGGTCGATGCGCTGCTGAAGCTGCTGCACGCGCACGGCGTGGTGCGCGAACGCCACGGCTTCGGCCTGCGCCAGCGGCTGGAAGGCCTGATGACCGGCCTCATCGACCTCACCTACCGGCACGCGGGCAAGTGGTACCTGCTCGACTACAAGTCCAACCGCCTGCCCGCCTATGACGCGGCCGGCCTGGAGCGCGCGATGGCGGCCGGCGAATACGACCTGCAGGCGCTGATCTACACCCTGGCGCTGCACCGCTGGCTGCGCTTCCGCCTCGGCGCCGGTTACGACTACGCGCGCAACTTCGGCGGCATTCGCTACCTGTTCTGCCGCGGGCTGGATGCCTCGCGCGACGATTCGCCCGGCATCCACGCGCAGCGCTTCGCGCCGGAACTGGTGCACGCGCTCGACGCGCTGTTCGGCCACGACGCCGGGGAGCGCGCCGCATGAGCCTGCTGCGCGAACTCAACGCCCTCGGCGCCTTGCGCACGCTCGACGACGCGCTCGCCAACACCCTGCGCCGGCTCGATCCGTCCACGCCCGACGCGGTGCTCGCCGCCGCCGCGCTGGCCTCGCTCGCGGTCGCCAACGGCCACGCCGCGTTCGACGTCGCGCAACCGCGCCTGCTGGTCGATGCCGACGTGCCATGGCCGGAGGCGGAAGCGTGGACGCGGCAGCTCGCCGCATCGCCCCTGGTCGCCGTGCCGGATGCGCCGGAAGACGCCGCGCGCGCCGCGCCACTGGTGCTCGAACGCGGCCTGCTCTACCTGCGCCGCTATCGCGAATACGAACGCCGGCTCGCCGCGCAGCTGCGGCGCATCGCCGCGAGTCCGCTGCCGGAAACAGGATTCGAACCACTCGCGCCGCTGTTCGCCCTGCTTTTTCCTGCAGTCCCGCTCGCAACCCTTCTCCCGCCCGCGGGAGAAGGTGCCCGCAGGGCGGATGAGGGTGTCCGCGGTTCGCACCCTCACCCCAGCCCTCTCCCGGTGGGAGAGGGGGCAGAAGCCGACGACCGCCAGGCCCGCGCCGCCGCGTTGTCGCTGCGTCGCGCCCTGCTGCTGGTCACCGGCGGGCCCGGCACCGGCAAGACCACGACCATCGCGCGCCTGCTCGCGTTGCGCATCGCGCAGGCGCAACACGCCGGCGCGCCGTTGCCGCGCATCGCCCTGGCCGCGCCGACCGGCCGCGCCGCCGACCGCATGGCCGACAGCCTGCGCCGCGCGGTGCAAGGCATGGCGGCGCTCGGCGTCGATCCATCGCTGCTCGCCGCGTTGCCGCAATCGGCCAGCACCCTGCACCGCCTGCTCGGCACGATTCCCGATGTGCCGCGTTTCCGCCACGATGCGGACAATCCGCTGCCGTTCGACATCGTGGTGGTGGACGAGGCCTCGATGGTCGACCTGCCGCTGATGTGCAAGCTCAGCGAAGCGGTGGCCGACGGCGCGCAACTGGTGCTGCTCGGCGACGCGGACCAGTTGCCCTCGGTCGAAGCCGGCGACGTGCTCGCCGCGATCCTCGCTGCCGCCGGGCCGGGCGATGCGCTCGCCGCCGACGATGCCGATGCGCTGCGTCCGTTGCTCGGCATTTCTCCCTCCCTTGCGCGCGAAGCGCGGAGGGGAGGGTCGGGGAGGGGTGGCGCTCTCGACGGCGCGCTCCACGGCCACCGCGTCCACCTGCAACGCGGCTGGCGCCAGAGCGAAGCCCTCGACCTCGCGCCGCTGGCCGAAGCGGTGCGCGCCGGCGATGCGAACGAAACGCTACGGCTCCTGCGCAGCGGTGAACTCGCGAACGTGCACTTCCACGAGAACGAGGACGATCCGCTGCAGGCGCGGCCGCAACTGCTCGCGCACTGGCGCGAACTCGCCGCCCTCGCCGATCCGGCCGAAGCGCTGCGCCGGGCCAACCGCCTGCGCCTGCTCACCGCGCTGCGCGAAGGCGTGACCGGCGCGCGCGGGCTCAACGCGCGGATCGAGGCGCAGCTGTCCGGGCGCCGCATCGGCACGCCGCCGGCGTGGTTCCCGGGCCGCCTGCTGCTGGTCGTGGAGAACAGCTATCGCCACGGCCTGTTCAACGGCGATGTCGGCGTGTGCATGGCCGACGATCGCGGCACGCCGCTGGCCTGGTTCCCGGGCAGCGACGGGGTGCGCGCGTTCCATCCGGCCGCGTTGCCCGCGCACGAGGGCGCGTTCGCGATGACGGTGCACAAGGCGCAGGGGTCGGAGTTCGACGAGGTGTGGCTGCAGTTGCCGCGCGCCGACAGCCGCGTGCTCAGCCGCGAGCTGCTCTACACCGGCCTGACCCGCGCGCGGAACGCGTTGCATATCGCCGGCAGCGCCGAGGTGATCGAGGCCGCGCTGGCGCGGCATGCGGGGCGCGTGTCGGGGTTGGGGTGGAGGTTGGCTTGTTAGGGCTTTCGGCTAACGATTTAACACAGATAGTGATTTGTCTACGACATAAGGTTTAACTGATAACCTAATCGTTAGCGTCTCGGTGCGTGATACCGGCCAGCTCTAATGTTTTTCCGAGCTTGGCACTAAGTGGTGAAAATCATGCACGCGTTTGTAACTAGGCATCTAACGGACACCGTTATGGTCAAAAAAGGCAAAGCAGCTAACGAGGCTCTCTTTGAAGAAGACTATGTGTTGCGCTCGCTTGGCCGTATTGGCTATGACCCGGATGTCGCTTTAACCGAGCTTGTGGCTAATACCTGGGACGCTGGTGCCGCCAAGGTCAATGTAATCATCCCGAGCGAAACCGGTGACATTTTGTCTGTGGAAGACGATGGCCACGGGATGACCGAAGAACAGTTCCGCAAGCGTTGGATGACTTTGGGATATAACAGGCAGAAGAACCAAGGTGACAATGTTCAATTTCCGGCGGATCGAGCCGATTCGGTGCGCAAAGCTTTTGGGCGCAATGGCATCGGCCGCCACGGTTTGCTGTGCTTTTCGGACCGCTATACGGTTGAGACTTGGGCGAATGGCACACTCTCGACATTCGTGATTGGAACAAGAAATCAGTCGTCTCCGTTCTATATCCATAGCTATGAAACTGGCAAAAGGCCGGGCCATGGCACTCGCCTTCTGGTAGAGGTGGAGCGTCACCGTCCTGATGCGGATCGAATTAGAACAGTTCTGTCAGGTCGCTTTCTTCATGACCCACAGTTCATCGTGTCTGTGAATGGTCAGTCAGTACCTCTTTCCGAGCATGAAGGATTACTCGAAGAGCGCAAGATTCAGATCGAGCCGGGGTTCAACGTCACGGCGTATGTTGTGGATACCACGCGTACTGCGAAATCTACGCGTTACCAAGGCGTAGCCTTCTGGGTCAGTAATCGCCTAGTAGGGCTGCCTAGCTGGTCGGTTGGACCGCTGGCCATTCTAGATGGACGCGTACGCTTCGCGAAGCGTTATGCAATCGTCATTGGATGCGGCGCAGAATGGTTATCTGAAGTTGAATCCGATTGGTCGAAGTTTAAGACCACAGAACGCACGGAGCGGCTATTTGAGGCTGTTAATGGCTATGCCCAAGAAATGGTTGAGAAGCTGTCGGCTAATTTGATCGAAGAAAATTCCGAGGACGCGCTCTACAAGAACCGGGAAGAGCTGAGAACGCTTCCTCGTCGTTCCATGCTTGAAGTGGCGCAGTTCACCAAGACCGTAGTGCACGATCAGCCAGGCATCCCGCCCGAGACCTTGAACAAGGTGGTCAAAGCCGTAATCAAGATTCAAAAAGCGCGTAGTGGCGCAAGCTTCCTAGACAAGCTGATGCAGTTGGATGAACACGACATCGATGGGCTTGATAGGCTGCTAGGGCAGTGGACGGTGGAAGATGCGCTCACGGTTTTGGATGAGATCGACAATCGCCTTTCAATCATTGCTGCCATGGAAAAGCTCAGCGGCGACCCAGAAGCGGACGAACTGCATACTCTTCATCCACTAGTGACGCAGGCGCGATGGCTATTCGGACCTGAGTTTGACAGCTCGGAATATGCGTCCAATAACACCCTGCGTACGGTCGCTACTGATCTGTTCAAGGCTAAGAAGGAGGATCAGGTTTTTGCCAATTCCGCGAAACGCCCTGACATCGTCGTCCTTTCTGACGCAACAGTTTCGATTGTAGGGACGGAAAGTTTCGACAGTTCGCGAGATCACTTGGTAACAATGCGTGATGTCTTGCTCATTGAGCTGAAGAAAGGACGCTCTGAGATCGGTCGCGCAGAAATGAATCAAGCTGCGGGATATGTTGATGAGCTAATCACCAGCGCCGGGATTGAAGGCATCCCGTTCTTCCACGCCTTCGTGGTAGGTCATACCGTTGCGCCAAACATAGCGACGGACAATGATAGGAAATTCAACGAAATTCTGCGTGGTCGCGTGAAAGCAACTACCTATAAACAGCTCGCGTTGACCGCGAATCGCCGCCTTCATGGTCTCAAAGCACATATTCCATC
>JBGAHT010000079.1:0-7801 GCA_044226035.1 Thermomonas sp.
TGACCGACGAGGTGCGCGCACAAAAGGCCAAGGCACTGAAGCGGGCCGGAGATATCCACCTCGAGCAGGGTCAATTCCCGCAGGCGCTGGAACGCTTCCAGGCCGCCGCCAGCATTTCGGGTCGGCTGGCTTCCGCCGCGCCACGCGATATCAAACGCCAGATCGAGTTCGCCGACGCACTCACCTACATCGGCATGGCGCGCTGGAACCAGGGCGACCTGGACGGCGCGCAACGCGGCTTCGATGCCGCGCAAACGGTGCTTGATCGCGCGCGACAGGTTCAACCCGACAATTCGGATGTCCTGTTCCAGCTCTCGATCGTGGACAACAACAACGGGCACGTAGCCGAGTCCCGCGGCCGGATCGATGCGGCCATCGCGAACTACCGGCGCATGCTCGACGCTTCGCAACGACTGGCCGCGCTTGGACCGGACAATACCGAGTGGCAGAACCAGTTGGGGCTGGCCCACAACAACCTGGCGAAGATGGCCTTGCTGAGAGGCGACCTGCGTGCGGCGATCGACGATTTCCGCGCCGACGTGGACATCGAGGCGAAAGCCGCCGACCGCGATCCGCGCGACAACGCGCAACGCGAGCGCTTGCTGATCTCGCGCGCGACACTGGGCCGTACCCTGGCCCTGGCCGGAGAGCTCGACGAAGCCAGCGCATTGTTGCGTCAGGCGGTCGATGCCGCGAAGGAACTGCAGGCGATCGAGCCGGCCAGCACCTCGTTCCAGGAAAATGTCGGCCTGTATTCGGCCCAGCTTGCCCGGCTCCTGCGCCTGCGTGGCGACCCCGCGAACGCAGCCGACCTGGCCGCGCAGTCGAGCACCGTTTTCGAAAGGCTGGTCGCCACCAATGACCCTCAACCGGACTGGCGACGCGGGCAGGCGGAAACGCTGGCCGAGCTCGCGACGCAGGCCGCCGCATCGGGCGATCGCGGTAAAGCGACGACCCTCCAGCGCAACGCGCTCGCGATCCTGGAACCGCAACTCACGGAAAACATGGAGGACCGCGCCGTCGTGCTCGCCACCGTCGATGCGCGCTTGCGGATGGCGACGCTGGTGCCGCCGGCGGAACGGGACAACTTGGCGCGATCCGCGCTGGTCACCATCGAGGCACAAACTTCGGGTCACGCGGATCCACGGCTCCAGGCGCTGCGAATCGAATCCCTTCTGCTCCTGGATCGCGAAACCGAAGCGCGCACGCTTGCCGAAACGCTGCTGGCTTCCGGTTACCGGGATGCCGCCTTCATGTCCATTTTGCGCAGGAACGACATCGCTGCTAAACGTTGACGATGGATCGTCGACGCCATCATATGGATGCATCCATCGGAGTGTCTGCATGAACATCTACATCATCAAGGTTTCCATGGCCAACGGCGCCCTCGAGTTCGACCCGGATGAATGCGCAATCGAAAAAAACGCGGAGAAGAGTTTGATCGTGTGGATGCTCGACGATAGCCTGAAAGGCGAAACGTTCAACCCGCTCGGAAGCGAAAAACCTGGTTTCAAGTGGGGCAAATCGAGCGCCGTCGCGAGACGCATCTTCAAGAAGTTGAATATCAATGACGATAAAAAGTGTATTTCGATTGAAGACCATCATGTATTTTCGAATGACGATAGCGCCAACACATGGTCCTACGAGATGCACACAGCTAAATACAAGACCGCAATTCATTCCGCCCTTGATTCGAAGAAGGAGAAAAGAAGGAGGAGACCACCGGTCATCATCAACAAGTAGGAATTCCTGCCGATCATCGCGAACCGATGATCGGCAGCCAACGCAGCCATGCGGCCGCGCAACACCCGGGAGCACGTCATGAACAACCACAACGATCCCGATCCGGAGCAGGAAGAACAGGAGCGGCTTGAGCAGGAACAACGCGAACGCAAGCGACGCGCGGCCAAGCGCGGAGAACCGACCCAGGCACCGGGTGACGACGAAAGCAAGAATCCGGTCATCATCAATCGCGAACAGTGAGGATCGACCGTGCGCGGCATCCATATGGCCGCGCGACGGCTACTTTCGCCAGCTTCAACGAGTCGTCGTGGCGCCGCGCAAGGTCAGCCGCGAGATCTCCGGCGGCACGCCCAGGCGCATCGGCACGATGCTGGTGCCGATGCCCGGGCTGACGAACAGCAGGCGGCCGTCGACGTCGTAGGCGCCGCGCAGGCGGTGCGAATCCGGATCGAAGGCTTCCTTGCCGAACAGGGTGCGCGGCCACAGCTGCACCTGCCCGCCGTGGGTGTGGCCGGCGACGGTGAGCGCCGCGCGCGCCGGGATGCGCGGGAACAGGCTCGGTTCGTGGGTGAGCGCGATGACCGGCGCATCGTCCGCCACCTGCGCGAACGCGCCGGGAATGTCCGGCTTGCCTTCGAGCGCATCGCCGAGGCCGACCAGCCAGAACCGGCAACCGCCGACGGAAACCGCTTCGGCGCGGTTGTCGATCATGTGCACGCCCGCGGCCGCGAAGGCCTCGCGCACCCCAGGCCCGCCCTTCCACCAGTCGTGGTTGCCCAGCACCGCATACACCGGCTTGCGCGCGAGCAGCGGCTTCAGGTGTTCGGCGGCGTCGCTCGCGGGCACGTAGCGGCCGAGCAGCACCTTGAGGATCACGTAGTCGCCGGCCATCAGCACGATCTTCGAATCGTCGTCCGACAGCCGCTTCACCACTTCGTCGAAATGGTCGAGGCCGTTGCGCGGCGACCCGGTGTGGGTGTCGGCGACCACGTCCACGCGCAGCCCGTCGCAGGCCCGCGGCCAGCCGCGCGGGGCGAGCGCGTAATCGCGTTCGACCAGTTCGCCCGGTTCGACCACGAAGCCCTGCACCAGCACCGCCAGCACGCAGGCCGCGGCCAGCCACGTCCACCACTGCAGGATGCGGCGTCGCCGGCGCGAGCGGTGCGCGCGGTCGTCGGGCGGCGGGATCACTGCGCCGGGTCGCTCACGGCGACGGCGCGGGCTTCACCACGCGCCCACCCTTCATCACCCAGCCGACGCGTTCGAGCGTGCGCACGTCGTCGAGCGGGTTGCCGGCGACGGCGATCATGTCGGCGTAATGCCCGGGCGCGAGCGAACCGACCTTGTCGCCCCAGCCGAGCAGTTCCGCAGCATTGGTCGTCGCCGAGCGGATCGCCTGCAACGGGGTCATGCCCCACTCCACTTCCTTGGCGAACTGCCTGGCGTTCCAGCCGTGCGGATACACACCGGCGTCGGTGGCGAAGGCCATGCGTTCGCCGGCCTGCACCGCCTTGCGGAAATTCTCGCGCTGCACGCGGCCGACCAGCTTCTCCTTGTCGATCTGGTTCTGCGGCACGCCCAGCTTGGCGTACTCGGACAGGATGTAGTCGTCGTTGTAGATGTCGAAGTCGAGGAAGGTGCCGCGCTGTTTCGCCAGCTTCAGGCCCTCGGCGTCGATGAAGCTGCAGTGTTCGACCGAATCCACGCCGGCGAGTATCGCCATCCTGATCGCCTCGGCGCCGTGCGCGTGCGCGGCGACCTTCTTGCCCCAGCGGTGCGCCTCGTCGACGATCGCGTCCATTTCCGCCTGCGAATACTGCGGCGCGCCGACCGAGGCCTCGTTGCTGAGCACGCCGGCGCTGGCCATGAACTTGATCACGTCGGCGCCGTGCTTGACGTTGTCGCGGACCTTGGCGCGGACCGCGTCGACGCCGTCGACCACGCCGCTGCCGCCGGTGAACTCCACGCCCGGCGCGAGCCCGGTGGTGTCGTCGGCATGGCCGCCGGTGGCGCCCAGCGCCCAGGTCGCGGCGAGGATGCGCGGGCCCTCGATCTGGCCGCGGTCGATGGCGTTGCGCAGCGCGACGTCGAGGAAATCGCCGCTGCCGAGGTTGCGCACGGTGGTGAAGCCGGCGTCGAGCGTGCGCCTGGCCAGTGTCGGCGCCACGACCGCGGCATCCATCGGCCCGAGCGTGAACATGTCCTTGTAGTAGTCGCCGGTGCCCGTGGTCGGATCGGAATCGAGGTGCACGTGCACGTCGATCAGCCCCGGCAGCAGGGTCGCGTCGCCCAGCTCGATCACCTGCACCCCGTCGGGCGCGCGTCCGCCGGCGGTCACGCTGGCGATGCGGTCGCCTTCGACCAGCACCATCGGGTCGGCGACGATGCGCCCGTTGTCGACGTCGAGCAGGCGCGCCGCATGCACCGCGACGCGCGTGGGCGCGGAGGCGCTCGCGGGCGCATCCTGCGCGGCCGCGCCCAGCGAAGCGCACAGCGCCATGCACAACAGGACATTCGCGGAACGACGCATGCTCGGCCTCGGGCGATCGGGAAGCGCCGATGATGCCCGCCGCACGCGGCGCGGGCCAGTGCGCCCGGTCAGTACACCTCGCCGGCGGCGCTCGCGCGTTCCAGCTTGCGCGCCAGCCACCAGCCGAGCGAACCGGAGGCGGCCAGCGCCGCCGCGCCGATCCAGCCGAACACGCCGACGCTGGCGCCGGCCGCGCGCAGGCCGTTGACGGTGAGCGCGCTGAACACGTCGCCCGCGCGCCAGACCGCGGTATCCACCGCGTTCTTGCCCTTGTAGCGCATGCCGCGCGGCACCAGGGTGAACAGCGTCTCGCGCGCCGGCAGGTCCATGCCGTAGGCCAGCGAACGGGTGAGGACCAGCATCACCGCCACCCACGGCAGCCCGCTGAGCACGAAATGGGCGGGGCCGGCCGAGAGCGACAACGGCCCGAACGCGATCGCGTACGGATCGGCCGCCAGCGCCAGGCCGATGCAGGCGAGGATGCCGACCACGGCGCGCACGGCGAGCACCGGCGCCGCGCCGTGGCGCGCCAGCAGCCAGCGCGTGAGCGTGAGCTGCGCCACCACCTGGACCAGGTTGGTGGCGAGGTCGACATCGGCGGCGAAGCGCGTGCGCGAAACCGCGTCGTGGAAGGTCGCGCCGGAATAATCGGTGACCAGCGCATAGGCGATGGTGCCGATCGCGTCGCCCAGCAGCATCAGGATCGCCATGCTGCGCATGAACGGCGTGGCGAACACCTGCTTGAGCCCGTCGAACATGCCGCCGCCGATCGCCGCCTCGTGCTCCCGGCGATGGCGGTGCACGCCGTGTTCGCGCGCCCAGCGACCGAGCACCAGCACGCATACCATCGCCAGCCCGAGCAGCACCGCGGACACGATCAGCAGGTGGGCGACGCCGATGCTGCCGACCAGGGCGCGGGTCGCGAACGGCCCGGCGATGGCGCCGGCGGTGCCGCCCAGGCCGATGAGCGGGTACAGCCGCCGCGCCTGTTCGTCGCTCCAGATGTCGGACATGAAGCTCCAGAACACCGAGACCACGAACAGGTTGAACACGCTCACCCACACGAAGAACAGCGTGCCCAGCGCCTTCGGGCTGAGCAGGCCTTCGAAGGTGAACAAGGGCACGAACGCGAGCAGGCAGGCGATGAAGAACGCGTACACCGCCGGCACCACGATCCGCCGCGGCCAGCGCGACACCAGCCAGGCGAACACCGGGGTCAGCGCCAGCGTGGCGACGAAGGTCGCGGCGAAGAACCACGGCAACTGGGTCGAACCGACCGCGGCCGACAGTTGCTCGCGCACCGGGCGCATCACGTAGTACGCCGACAGCACGCAGAAGAAGTACGCGAACGACCACGCGACCGCGCGCCATTCCCCGTCGCGGACGCGCGTCGGACCGGATCCGGTCGGGAAGGACGGCATCGGTACGCTCCGGTTAGGGTGCCCGCAAGGTAGCCGAAGCCAAGCGACGCTGCCAGCGCCAAGCGTGGAATATCCACCTCGCCCGTTCGTGGTGAGGGGGGGTTGTCGAAGCCGAAGGCTGAGCAAACCCGTCTCGAACCACACAACGCGCCCTTCGAGACGCCGGGCTCGGCCTTCGGCTTCGACTCCGGCTCCTCAGAACGAACGGAATCGAGAGCAATTGCTCGATTCGCGCGGCATAGTGTCGGACGATTCGGGGATTCGCAGGAACGGACGTGTTCGACACCATCATCATCGGCGCCGGTTCCGCCGGTTGCGTGCTCGCCAACCGACTCTCCGCGGATCCGGCGCGCAAGGTCCTGCTGCTCGAAGCCGGCCCGCGCGACTGGCATCCCTTCATCCACATGCCGGCCGGCCTCGCCAAGCTGGTCGGCAAGAAGGGCGTGAACTGGGATTACGACACCGCGCCGGAAGCGCAGCTCGACGGGCGCGCGCTGTGGTGGCCGCGCGGCAAGGTGCTGGGCGGTTCCAGTTCGATCAACGCCATGTGCTACATCCGCGGCGTTGCGCGCGACTACGACGACTGGGCCGCGCACGGCGCCGACGGCTGGGGCTGGGACGCGGTGCTGCCGTATTTCCGGCGCAGCGAAGGCAACACCCGCGTCCTTCGGGACGCCCGCGACGAGCGCGAATTCGACGCGCTGCACGGCCGCGACGGCCCGCTGTCGGTATCCGACCTGCGCTTCACCAACCCGCTGTCGCAGGCCTTCATCGAAGCCGGCGTGCAGGCCGGGCTTGGGCACAACCCGGACTTCAACGGCCCGGCGCAGGCCGGCGTCGGCTTCTACCAGGTCACCCAGCGCGACGGCGCGCGCTGTTCGGCCGCGGTCGCCTACCTCGATCCGGCGAAATCGCGGCCCAACCTCACCGTGCACACCGGCGCGCTGGCCTCGCGCATCACCTTCGAACGCGGCCGCGCCACCGGCGTGGTGTATTCGATGCACGGAAAGGCCTTCCACCAACCGGCGCGCGAAGTGATCGCCTGCGGCGGCGCGATCAATTCGCCGCAGCTGCTGATGCTCTCCGGCATCGGCCGCGGCGACGAGCTGCGCCGGCTCGGCATCGACGTCGTCGCCGACCTGCCCGGCGTCGGCGCCAACCTGCAGGACCACCTCGACATCTGCACCCTGCGCCATTGCCCGCCCGGCTTCAGCTACGACCGCATCAACGAGCCGAGGATGGCGTTCGACTACTACCTGCGCGGCCATCGCGGCGCGGGCAGCAGCAACCTCGCCGAAGCCGGCGGTTTCTTCCGCTCGGCGCTCGCGCCCGACGAACGCTGCGACGTGCAGTTCCACTTCGTCCCGGCGATGCTCGACGACCACGGCCGCCACCGCCTGAAGGGCGACGGCTTCACCCTGCACGCCTGCTTCCTGCGCCCGCGCAGCCGCGGCCGCATCTCGCTGGCGAGCAACCGCGCCAGCGACAAGCCGCGGATCGAGGCCAATTACCTCGGCGATGCCGAAGGCTTCGACCTGCGGATGATGCTGGAATGCGCGAAGATCTCGCGCGAATTGTTCGCGCAGCCGGCATTCGATGCGTACCGCGGCACGCCGATCTTCCCGGCGCGCGACGATCTCTCCGATGCGGAGCTGGTCGAATTCATCCGCGCCAAGGCCGAAACCGTGTACCACCCGGTCGGCACCTGCCGCATGGGACGCGACGACGAGGCGGTGGTCGATCCCGAATTGAAGGTGCGCGGCGTGGAAGGCCTGCGCGTGGTCGATGCCTCGGTGATGCCGACCCTGATCGGCGGCAACACCAACGCGCCGACGATCATGATCGCCGAACGCGCGGCGGAGTTGATCGCGGCGGGGTGACGGCCTGCCCGCGAATCGGACTTTCCCGATATCGAGGGACCGCGCGCACGACGAAACATGCGTGCATGCACTTCGTCATCCTCGGCCCGGTCGTCAACATCGAAACCATCGCGACCGGCCGTGGGATCCGCGAATTGCCGCGCTTGCGGAAGCTGCACGGCCATGGGTTCTGGCGCAAGCGCAAGGGTGAAGCCGACGTCCGCCTGCCGAACGGCAACGTGCGCCGG
>JBGAHT010000080.1:0-7799 GCA_044226035.1 Thermomonas sp.
AGGTCGATGCCGGTGACCATCTCCGTCACCGGGTGCTCGACCTGGATGCGGGTGTTCATCTCGATGAAGTAGAAGCGGCCGTTCTCGTACAGGAATTCGAAGGTGCCGGCGCCACGGTAGCCGATGCGCACGCAGGCCTCGACGCAGACCTTGCCGATCTGCGCGCGCTGTTCGGGGGTGATGCCGGGCGCGGGCGCTTCCTCGACGACTTTCTGGTGGCGGCGCTGCATCGAGCAGTCGCGTTCGCCCAGGTGGATGGCGTTGCCCTGGCCGTCGGCGAGGACCTGGATCTCCACGTGGCGCGGGTTCTCCAGGAACTTCTCCATGTAGACCATGTCGTTGCCGAACGCGGCCTTGGCCTCGGTCTTGGTGGTGGCGATGGCGTTCGCCAGCGCGGCCTCGGTGTGCACCACGCGCATGCCGCGCCCGCCGCCGCCGCCGGCGGCCTTGACGATGACCGGATAGCCGATCTCCGCCGCGATCTTGATGTTGGTCGCCACGTCGTCGCCGAGCGGGCCGCCGCTGCCGGGCACGCAGGGCACGCCGGCGGCCTTCATCGCGCGGATCGCCTCGACCTTGTCGCCCATCAGGCGGATGGTGTCCGCCTTCGGCCCGATGAAGACGAAGCCCGATTGCTCCACGCGTTCGGCGAAGTCCGCGTTCTCGCTGAGGAAGCCGTAGCCGGGATGGATCGCCTGCGCGTCGGTGACCTCGGCGGCGGCGATGATCGCCGGCATGTTGAGGTAGCTCTCGCTGGACGGCGCCGGGCCGATGCAGACGGATTCGTCGGCCATCGCCACGTGCTTGAGGTTGCGGTCGACGGTGGAATGCACCGCGACCGTGCGGATGCCCAGCGCGCTGCACGCGCGCAGGATGCGCAGCGCGATTTCGCCGCGGTTTGCAATGACGACTTTATCGAGAGGCATGGGATTCGGGATTGGGGATTGGGGATTCGTACAAAGCGGTGTCTTCGCGAATCGAAGGTTTGCAGCCGTCCTGGGATCGTATGAGCGAATTCATGGGGGCAAACGTGCGATCGACCAGATCGGCGGACGATGGGTCGGTCGAGCCGTAGCCCAATCGCGCCGCGATCTTGAGTTGCGTGTCGAGTTCGGAAAGGGATCCGCGGGCCATTGACAGGAAGCGCATGTACTCGGGCGTGGATCTGCGCGCGGCGCCTTCGGCGATATTCGAGGGGACGCTGATGGCCGCGCGCCGGATCTGGGCTGTCAGCCCGAACCGTTCCGAGTCCGGGAATTTCGCCGAATGCCGGTAAACGGCTTCCACCAGCGACATCGCATCGCGCCAGACCTCCAGGCGTTCGTGCGGCCGCTCGTGCGAATCCCGAATCACGAATGCCGAATCCCGTCGTGACCGGCGTCAGCCGATCACGAACAGCGGCTGGTCGAACTCGACCGGCTGCCCGCTCTCGCACTGGATCGCGAGCACGGTGCCGGAGACGTCGGCCTCGATCGGGTTGAACATCTTCATCGCCTCGATGATGCCCAGCGTCTCGCCCTGCTTCACCGCCTGGCCGACGCTGACGAAGGCCGGCTTGTCCGGGGCCGGGCTCGAGTAGAAGGTGCCGACCATCGGCGCGCGCACCACGTGCCCGGCCGGCAGGTCCGGACCCGGCTTCGGCGTGCCGCCGGTCGCCGATTCGGTGGGCGAATGCATCGGCATGGCCGCGACCGGGGCCGCGGGCGCGGCGTAGGCCATGGCCGGCGCGGGATGCACGGCGGCGCCGATCGGCGTGCGCGCCAGGCGCACGGATTCCTCGCCTTCCTTGATCTCGATTTCGGCGAGGTTGGATTCCTCGAGCAGGTCGATCAGCTTCTTGATCTTGCGCAGGTCCATCGGTGGGGCCTCTTGGTCAAGCCGCGAGCCGCGCGATGGCGGCGTCGAGGGCATAGCGGTAGGAATCGGCGCCGAAGCCGGCGACAACGCCCACGGCCAGGTCGCTGAAATAGCTCTGGCGGCGGAACGGTTCGCGGGCGTGCGGATTGGACAGGTGGACTTCTATGAACGGAATCGCGACCGCGGACAGGGCATCGCGCAGCGCGACCGACGTATGGGTGTAGCCGGCCGGGTTGATCACGATGAAGGATGTTCCGTCCGTTTTCGCCGCCTGGACGCGATCGATCAGCGCATCTTCGGCATTGGACTGGAAGCTGTCGATGGCGTGTCCGGCGCGCCCGGCCTGGTCGGCGAGCTCGCCGTCGATCTCGGCCAAGGTGGCACGGCCATAGACCTCCGGCTCGCGACTGCCGAGCAGGTTGAGGTTGGGGCCGTGCAGGACGAGGATCCGGGCCAAGGGAGAACTGGGTCACGGAAAACGGGCGGGCAGTGTGCGCGCCTCGGGGGTTACTGTCCAGTTCGGCGAACTTCCGACGCCAGCCCGATTTTTAATCGCGTGTTTGAGTGTTCGCTCTAGCGCGGCGCGGGTTCGATCCGGACCCAGGCGTCGATGTCGCCCTTGGCGAATGGCCCCAGCTGCGTGCGCAGCACGCGCCCGTCGGCCGCGACCAGCACGCTGTAGGGCAGGACGCCGCCGCGATCGCCCAGCCGGACGCTGCTGTCGGCCGGACCGGGCGTGTCGAGCAGGATCGGATAGGTCACCGGATGGGCCTTGAGGAAATCGGTGACCGCGGCCGGAGCGTCCAGCGCGATTCCGATGACTTGAATGCCGTTCGCCGGCTGTTGTGCGGAGAAGCGTTGCAGTTCCGCCATTTCCGCGACACAGGGCCCGCACCAGCTGGCCCAGAAGTTGAGCAGCAGCGGGCGCCCGGCATGGGCATCGGGCAGCCGCACCGGCCGGCCCATGAGGTCGTGGAGGTCCAGGCGCGGCAGCGTCGCCGGGGCTTGCGCGGCGACCGGCGCCGGCGTTCCGGGATGGCCGAGCCGATAGTCGAGGGCCGCGCCGGCCGCGGCGGCGAGCAGCGCCGCGAGCAGCACGCCGCGATGTTCGCGGATCACTTCGCCGCCTGTGCGAGCGCGTCGCGCACGAGTTCGGGCGTGAGCACGGTCGGCAGCACCCGGCCTTCGCCGCCGCCGCGCGGGTAGACCACGTACAACGGGATGCCGACCGCCCGGTAGCGCTGCAGGTAGGCGGTGATCGCCGGGTCGACGTCGGTGTAGTCGCCGACCATGTAGGTCGCGTTCGCGGCGCGCAGCGCATCGCGGAAGCCTTCGCGCGCGAGCACCGCCTTCTCGTTCGCCTTGCAGGTGATGCACCAGTCGGCGGTGATGTCGACGAACACCACTTGTCCTTGCGCGCGCAGCGAAGCCAGCCGCGCTTCGGAATAGGGAACCGCAGCCGTCGCGCCGACCGATGTCGTTTCGCCCGCATGCGCCGGCGGCAGCGCGTGGATCTTCTGCAGCGGCCACAGCGCCGCGAGCACGGCGACAATGGCGAGGACCGACGCCCAGCGCGCGCCCCGCATGCGCGAACGCGACCACGCCCAGGCCGCGAGCGCGACCGCGATCGCCGCCAGCATCCAGTTCCACACCGCATCGCCGCCGCGTTGCGCGGCCAGCACCGACACCAGCCAGGCGGCGGTGAGGTACATCGGGAACGCCATGAGCTGCTTGAACGTTTCCATCCACGCGCCCGGCTTCGGCAGGCGCTGCGCGAGCGCGGGCACGAAGCCGATCAGCAGGAACGGCAATGCGAGCCCGAGGCCCAGCGCGAGGAACACCAGCATGCCGCCGGTCGCCGGGCCGGCGAAGGCATAGGCCAGCGCCGCGCCCATGAACGGGCCGATGCAGGGCGTGGCCAGCACCACCGCGAGCACGCCGGTGGCGAAGTCGCCGGCGACGCCATGCTTCTGCATCCATGCGTTGCCGCGCGCGCCGATGCCGACGTTCGGGTACCACACGCCGGACAAACTCAGGCCCAGTGCGAACAGCAGCAGCGCGATCGCCGCGACCACCAGCGGTTGCTGCAGCTGGAAACCCCAACCCAGCGCCAGCCCGGCCTTGCGCAAGGCCAGCGCGAGCGCGCCGAGCGCGGCGAACGCGGCGAGCACGCCGGCGGTGTACCAGAGCGCATGCGCGCGCGCGCGCGTCCGGCTTTCGCCGCTGTTGGCCAGCGACACCGCCTTCAGCGACAGCACCGGCAACACGCAGGGCATCAGGTTCAGCACCAGCCCGCCGAGCAGCGCGAGCAGCAGGCTGGCGAGAAGCGAGTTGGTCGCCGGCTGTTGGTGGTCGATGGCTGGTGGAAGTTCGCGCGGGGGATTCGCCGCGTCGGTCGTCGCGGGTGGCGCTACGACGCCCGCGGCCGATGCAGTCGCAGCCACGCTCGTCGAAGCCGATTCCGGCAACACCGGCTCCTTCGGGCCTTCCGCGACCGATGCCGCCAGCGCCCCGCGCGGGATTTCCACCGCCACCCGCCGCGTCATCGGCGGATAGCAGATGCCGTCTGTCTGGCAGCCTTGGAAGGTCGCGACCAGGGTCGCCCCCGGATCGGAGTCCGGGGCAGGCTTCGCCGCATCGGCGTTCGTGCGCCGCAGCGGCAACGGCACGTCGATCTGGTCGAAATACACGACCACGTCGCCGAAGTGTTCGTCGTGGTGCTGCGTGCCCTTCGGCCAGCGCGGCGCGCCCGCGGCGATGCCGGGCGCGCCTTCCAGCTTCAGCGTGGTGCGGTCGCGATAGAGGTAATAGCCGCGCGCCGGGGTGAAGCGCAGCAGCAGGGTGTTGCCGTCGCCGGCGATGGCCTCGAACCCGAACGCCTGCTCCGGCGGCAACGGCTTGGCGTCGGTCGCGCCCGGTTTCGTCGCCCCGAACAAGGATGCGCCGCGCGATGGGCCAGGCAGCAGGCCCGCGCCCGCGTTCGCCGCGGCCGGCAGGGCTACCTCCAGCGTGCGCGTCTGCGGCGGATAGCACACGCCGGCGTCGGCGCAGCCCTGGTACTTGATCCGCAGCGTCACCCGCTCGCGATCGCCGGCATCGCCCGAGACGCTGCCGGCCAGGCGCCCGCGGTAGGTTTCCACCTCGCCGAAGAACTCGTCGTGGTGCTTCGCGCCCGGCGGCAGCGACAGCGTCGCGTTCGCGAACGAGCCGTCCGGCGATTCGACCTTGGTGCGGTGCCGGTAGAGGTAGAAGCCGTCCGCGATCTTCCAGTCGACCGCGATCCGGTCGCGCGCGTCGGCGCTGGCCGAGAGCACGAACACCGAATCCACCGGCGGCAGTTCCGACGGATCGATGGCGGCGCGCGCCGGCGGCAGCGGCGCGGCGCACAGCAGCAGCGCGGCCAGCGCGCGCAGGAACGGGGGAGCGGAACGGATCATTCGGAATCGGGCTCGGGGCGGGTTGCGTCGGCGATCCAGCGCAGGTAGGCGGGCAGGCCGAGGCCGGTTTCGACCGCGACCAGCTCCGGCAGTTCGTAGGGATGCAGTTGCAGCAGGCGCTGCTGCAGGCCTTGCAGCAGGCCGGCCCGGGTCTTGATCAGCAGCAGCACCTCGTCGGCGCGCTCGACCGCATCGTTCCAGCGGTACACCGAGCGCAGCCCGGGCAGCACGTTGACGCAGGCGGCCAGGCGTTCGTCCACCAGCGTCCCGGCGATGCGTTCGGCCGTGGCCGCGTCCGGGCAGGTGCTGAAGCAGAGCAGGGCGCTCATGGGCGGGGGCATGCGGGCATCGGCATAGGGTAACGGCTCGGCCCGCCGCGCCCCCTTGAAAGCCCCGGCGCGGCCCCCACTTCCCTCGCGTCCCGGCTTGCCGGGTTCGTTTTGGCCCCGAATCTGGCACTCGCCCTGGGCGATTGCTAAAATCGCGGTCTTTTCCCCAACCAATCAAGCACTTGCGAGGGTTGTCCATGAACATCAAGCCGCTGTACGACCGCGTGGTCATCAAGCGCATGGAAGAAGAGAAGCTGTCCGCCGGCGGGATCGTCATCCCCGACAGCGCCACCGAGAAGCCGATCAAGGGCGAAGTCGTCGCCGTCGGCGCCGGCAAGGTGCTCGACAACGGCCAGCTGCGCGCGCCGCAGGTCAAGGTCGGCGACAAGGTGCTGTTCGGCAAGTACAGCGGCACCGAAGTGAAGCTCGACGGCACCGAATACCTGGTGGTGAAGGAAGACGACATCTTCGCGACGCTCTGAGCGCGCGATTTTTTCATTCGGTAGGGGCGACCGGCCGGTCGCCCCTGCACAACATTTCTAGAGGAACACCGCAATGGCTGCCAAGGAAATCCGTTTCGGCGAGGACGCGCGCTCCAAGATGGTGCGCGGCGTCAACGTGCTCGCCAATGCCGTCAAGGCCACCCTCGGCCCGAAGGGCCGCAACGTCGTGCTCGAGAAGAGCTTCGGCGCCCCGACCATCACCAAGGACGGCGTGTCCGTCGCCAAGGAAATCGAGCTTGCCGACAAGTTCGAGAACATGGGCGCGCAGATGGTGAAGGAAGTCGCCTCCAAGACGTCCGACAACGCCGGCGACGGCACCACCACCGCCACCGTGCTGGCGCAGGCGTTCATCCGCGAGGGCATGAAGGCGGTCGCCGCCGGCATGAACCCGATGGACCTCAAGCGCGGCATCGACAAGGCCGTGTCCGAGGCCGTCGGCGAGCTGAAGAAGCTCAGCAAGCCGTCCTCGACCAGCAAGGAAATCGCCCAGGTCGGCACCATCTCCGCCAACAGCGACGCCAACATCGGCGACCTGATCGCGCAGGCGATGGACAAGGTCGGCAAGGAAGGCGTGATCACGGTCGAGGAAGGCTCGGGCCTGGACAACGAACTCGACGTCGTCGAGGGCATGCAGTTCGACCGCGGCTACCTGTCGCCGTACTTCATCAACAACCAGCAGTCGATGCAGGCCGAGCTGGACGACCCCTACATCCTGCTGCACGACAAGAAGATCTCGAACGTGCGCGACCTGCTGCCCGTGCTGGAAGGCGTGGCCAAGGCCGGCAAGCCGCTGCTGATCGTGGCCGAGGAAGTCGAGGGCGAAGCGCTGGCGACGCTGGTGGTCAACACCATCCGCGGCATCGTCAAGGTCTGCGCGGTGAAGGCCCCGGGCTTCGGCGATCGTCGCAAGGCGATGCTGGAAGACATGGCCATCCTCACCGGCGGCACCGTGATCTCCGAGGAAGTCGGCCTCTCGCTCGAGAAGGCGACGATCAAGGACCTCGGCCGCGCCAAGAAGGTGCAGGTCTCCAAGGAGAACACCACCATCATCGACGGCGCCGGCGAAACCGCGGGCATCGAGGCGCGCATCAAGCAGATCAAGGCGCAGATCGAGGAAACCTCCTCCGACTACGACCGCGAGAAGCTGCAGGAACGCGTGGCCAAGCTGGCCGGTGGCGTGGCGGTGATCAAGGTCGGCGCCGCGACCGAAGTCGAGATGAAGGAAAAGAAGGCGCGCGTGGAAGACGCCCTGCATGCGACCCGCGCTGCGGTCGAGGAAGGCATCGTCCCGGGCGGCGGCGTGGCGCTGATCCGCGCCAAGGCCGCGATCGCCGGCCTCAAGGGCGCGAACGAAGACCAGAACCACGGCATCGAAATCGCCCTGCGCGCGATGGAAGCGCCGCTGCGCGAGATCGTCGCCAACGCCGGCGAGGAACCTTCGGTCGTGCTCAACAAGGTGGCCGAGGGCAAGGGCGCGTTCGGCTACAACGCCGCCAACGGCGAATACGTCGACATGATCGAAGCCGGCATCCTCGACCCGACCAAGGTCACCCGCACCGCGCTGCAGAACGCGGCTTCGATCGCCGGCCTGATGATCACCACCGAGGCGATGGTGGCCGAGCTGCCGAAGAAGGACGAACCGGCGATGCCGGGCGGCGGCATGGGCGGCATGG
>JBGAHT010000005.1:0-70222 GCA_044226035.1 Thermomonas sp.
ACGCGACCCGGTCCAGCAGCCACTGCGACAGCAGCCCGACCGGGCGGCCGGTGGCCATGCCCATCTTGCCGTCGCCGTTGGCGACGCCGGCGATGTCCATGTGCGCCCAGCGCTGGCCTTCGGTGAAGCGCGAGAGGAAGCAGCCGGCGGTGATCGCGCCGGCCCAGCGCCCACCGATGTTGTAGACGTCGGCGAACTGCGAATCGAGCAGGCCCTGGTATTCGTCCCACAGCGGCAGCTGCCAGGCGCGGTCGAAGCTGGCCTCGCCGGCGGCGAGCAGTTCGCGCGCGAGGTCGTCGCTGTCCTTGGTCATCACGCCCGCGGCGTACTTGCCCAGCGCCACCACGCAGGCGCCGGTGAGGGTGGCGACGTCGACCAGCGCGGCCGGTTCGAAGCGCTGCGCATAGGTCAGCGCGTCGCACAGGATCAGGCGGCCCTCGGCGTCGGTGTTGCCCACCTCGATCGTCTTGCCGCTCATGCTGGTGATGACGTCGGACGGGCGGTAGGCGTTGCCGTCGATGGCGTTCTCCACCGCCGCGGCGATCGCGACCAGGTTCACCGGCAATCGCATGCCGACCGCGGCGACGAAGGTACCGAGCACGGTGCCCGCGCCGCACATGTCGTATTTCATTTCCTCGATCCCGCCCTGCGTCTTGAGGTTGACGCCGCCGGTGTCGAAGGTGATGCCCTTGCCGACCAGCACGTAGGGCTTGGCGTCGCCGCCGTTGTTGTATTTCAGCACCACCAGGCGCGGGCGTTGCGCCGAGCCGCGCGCGACCGCGAGCAGCGAGCCCATGCCGAGCGCCTCCATCGCCGCGTCGTCCAGCACTTCGCATTCGACCTTGTCGCTCTTCGAAGCGAATTCCTGCGCCTGTTGCGCGATGTAGGCGGGGTTGCACACGTTCGGCGGCAGGTTGCCGAGCTCGCGGGTGAACTGCACGCCGGCGGCGATGGCGATGCCCTGCGCGAGCGCGGCCTGGTCCGAACCCGGAATCTCGAAACGCTCCAGGCCCTTCTCCTCGCGCTTCTTGTTCTTCTCGCCGAGGGTGGCGAGGTAGCGGTAGCAGGCATGGTCGGCGGCGATGGCGGCGCTGCGCACGTTCCAGGCCGCGTCGCGATCCTTCACCGCGACTTCGGCAAGGGTGAACAGCGCGCTCTTCGCCGGGCCGGTGCGCAGCGCGCGCGCGGCGTCGCCCACCGCCTTGAGGTATTGCGCGACGCCGAACTTGCCGGCCTCGCCCAGGCCGATCACCAGCACGCGCGGCGCGGCGACGCCGGCGAGGTCGTGGAGCAGGGCGGTCCTGCCGGTCTTTCCGGATACGTCGCCGCTTTTGACCAGGGCGGCGATGCGGCCGCCGCTCGCGGCGTCGATGGCCTGCGCGGCCGGGGTCAGGCTGCCGTCGGCGAAGGCGCCGACCACCACGCAGTCGACGTTGGCGGCGGCAGGGGCAGTGGCGTTCAGGGCGAATTCAAGGCTCATCGACGGATTCCCGTTCAAATTCAGTAAGATCGTGCCGGTTCGCCACGGCGCTGGTGCAGCCGTGCCGGCGAACCGCGAAGTGTAGTGCAAGCCGCGAGGCGCACGCCCCCATCCCGCCCTGGAGCACGATGCCCAAGCTCGACCGCTACCTGCTGCGCGAACTCGCGCAGGCCACGTTCGCCGCGCTGATCGTGCTGTCCATCGTCAGCCTGGGCGGCGTGTTCACCGACGTGCTCGGCGACATCGCCCGCGGCCGCCTCCCGGCCGGCCTGATGCTCTCGCAACTGGGGCTGCAGACCATCCGTTACCTGCCGATGATCCTGCCGCTGGGGCTGATGATCGGCCTGTTGCTCGGCTTCGGCCGCCTGTACCGCGATTCGGAGATGCCGATCCTGACCTCGGTCGGGGTGGGACCGCGCCGGCTGTTGCGGCCCTGGGCCTGGCTGGTGCTGCCGATGGTCGGCCTGGTCGCGCTGTGCTCGCTGTGGCTGGGCCCGTGGGCGAAGCGGACCTCGGACGAGATGATCGCGGCCGGCAACCGCAACCTGCTGGTCGCGGGGCTGGAAGCGGGGCGCTTCACCGAACTGCCCGGCGGCAAGGGCGTGGTCTACGTCGGTTCGATGTCGAACGACGGCACCCAGCTACAGCGCATCTTCGTCTACCGCCAGGACAAGGATCGCCTCGACGTGACCACCGCCACCGGCGGCGCGCTCAGGATCGAGGGCGGCAGCCAGCGTTTCCTCGACCTCAAGGACGGCTTCCGGGTCGAGGGGCCGCTGGACGCGGGCCGCGACTACCGGCTGATGCGCTACGCCAGCAACGAGCTGCGCATGCCGATGGCCAAGGCCGAGGACAGCCCGCGCAACCCGCAGGGCCTGCCGACCTTGGACCTGCTTTCCGATCCGCGCCCGCAGGCCGGCGCGCAACTGCATTTCCGCATCGCCCCGCCGCTGCTGACGCTGGCGTTCGCGCTGCTGGCGGTGCCGTTGGCGCGCAGTTCGCCGCGCCAGGCGCGCTACGGCCGGCTGCTGCTGGGCTTCCTCGCCTACATGTTCGGCATGAACCTGATGCTGCTCGGCACCGACAAGCTCGGCAGCGGCAAGCTGCCGATGGCCCTCGGCTTGTGGTGGCTGCTACTGCCGCTGCTGGCGATCGGCGCATGGTTCTACTTCACCGACGGGCGCGTCCGCCGGCCCGGGAAACGCGCATGAAGCCGTTCCCGAAGATCCACGATCTGTACATGGCGCGCGTGCTGCTGGGCACGGTGCTGCTGACCTGGGCGGTGCTGCTCGGCCTGGACGTGGTCATGGCCGTGGTCACCGAGCTCAACGACGTCGGCACCGGGCGTTACGGCTTCGGCAGCGCGGTCGCGGTGGTCGCGCTGAGCATCCCGATCCGCGCCTACACGCTGTTCCCGTTCGCGGCGGTCATCGGCTCGCTGATGGGCCTGGGCCAGCTCGCCGCGAGTTCGGAGCTGACCGCGCTGCGCGCACTGGGCCTGTCGCGCCGGCGCCTGAGCCTGGCCGTCGCCGGCGCGCTGGCGGTGCTGACCCTGGTGATGGTGGTGGACGGCGAAACCCTCGGGCCGTGGGGGGAGAAGCGCGCGGACTCGCTCAAGGCCTCGGCCAAATCCAACAACATGATCGTTGCCCAGTACAGCGGCCTGTGGGCACGCGAAGGCGACACCATCCTCAACGCGCAGGCCGGGCAGGAACGCGGCAAGGACGATGCGCGTTACCTCGAGTTGCAGGGCGTGCGCCTGTACGAATTCGCCAAGGACGGACGGCTCGAATCCATCGCCCGAGCCGGCACGGCGGTGCACCACGACGGCGGCTGGCTGCTGCACGACGTCAAGCGCACCTGGTTCGACCAGCGTTCGGTGACCGAAACCGAAGCGCTGGAGGAACACTGGGCCTCGAAGCTGGACGAAACCGCGCTCGCCGCCAGCGTCGCCAGCCCGCGCTACCTGCCGGCGACCGAACTCAGCCACGGCATCGACTACCGCAAGCGCAACGGCCTCGATGCCAGCGAGTACGAGGAACACTACTGGGGCCGCTGGTTCTACCCGCTCAACGTGCTCGCGCTGTGCCTGGCGGCAGTGCCGTTCGCGTTCGGCTCGCTGCGCAGCGGCGGCCTTGGCAAGCGCCTGTTCATCGGCATCGTGTTCGCGCTCGGCTTCTGGCTGGTGCAGACCCAGTTCGTGAGGCTGGCCGGCGTGTACAAGTTCGATTTCCGCATCGCCTACCTGATCCCGCCGATGATCATGCTCGGGGTGTCGGCGGCGCTGTTCCGGCGCAGGTCGGGGTGAGCCCGCGCGCATGCGCGCCACTGGCGCGCATGCGGGCAGGGCAGGGCGACATGGCGCGACGATGCGGCGCCATGGAAGGCAGGCTCAGGGATTTTTCGAACCCCGCAGCATCCGCGTGTCGCTGGCGCGGTCGTGCCACGTCAGCCGTTCGCGGTCGAACAAGGCCCACCAGAAGCCCGCGCCGGCCAGCAGCAGCGACAGCGTGCCGACCGCGTAGCGTTTCCACAGCGCCGGGAACGATGCCGCGCCGCCCTCCGCGGAAACCACGCGCAGCCGCCACGGGCGCATGCCCAGCGTGGCGCCGCCGCGGCGCCAGCTGATCGTCGCGTATGCGCCGGTGACCGCCCAGCAACACAGCCACAGCAGCCACTGCAACGCGCTGAACGGCGCGATGTTCTGGCGCGTGGCGTGGTGGCCGAGGAAGGTGTAGCCGATCGTGAACGCCGACGAGAGCAGCATCCACAGCGCCAGCGCGGGGAAGAAGTCGTAGACCAGCGCGAGCAGGCGCCAGCCGAGCAGGGCCCGCGCCGGATTCGATGCGGGCGCGGGTGGTGGCGTCGAAGCGGAATTCATCGCGCAAGCATAGCGAAGCGGCGGGCCGGCTGAGCCGAGCAAGCTCGGCTCTACAATCAGGAGCATGAGCGCGAAAACGCCCGCCGAACGCCGCATCGCGGCAGCGCGGTTGCCGGACTTGCCGGAAGCCGATGCCGCGGCGATCGCGGTCTTCCTCGACGCGTTCTGGGCCGAACGCGGCGCCAGCCGCGCGACCCTGGACAGTTATCGCCGCGACCTCGAAGGGCTTTCGCGCTGGGCGCGTTCGCGCGGCGTGCCGGCCGCGCTGGCCCACGCCGACCGCGCGCTGCTGTTCGACTATCTCGCCCATCGCGCTAACGCGGACTACTCCGCGCGCAGCAACGCGCGGCTGCTGTCGACCCTGCGCGCGTTCTACGCGTTCCAGGCGCTGCGCGGCGCGCGCGACGACGACCCGACCGCGCTGCTGCAGCCGCCGCGCCTGCCGCGACCGTTGCCGAAGGCGCTATCCGAAAGCGAGATCGAGGCGCTGCTCGCCGCGCCCGCGATCGACGCGCCCGCCGGCCTGCGCGACCGCGCGATGCTGGAGCTGATGTACGCCGCCGGCCTGCGCGTGAGCGAACTGGTCGGGTTGCCCGCGAACGCGGTGAACCTGCGCCAGGGCGTGGTGCGCGTGACCGGCAAGGGCGGCAAGGACCGGCTGGTGCCGCTGGGCGAGGAAGCGATGCACTGGCTGCGGCGCTACCTCGACGAAGCGCGGCCGCGGCTCGACAAGGGCGCGTCCGCGCGCGCGGCGCTGGATCCGCCGCTGTTCCTCGGCCCGCGCCGCGCGCCGCTGACCCGGCAGCAGTTCTGGCGGCTGGTGAAGCAGTCCGCGCTCGCGGCCGGGATCGCGCCGGCGCGGATCAGCCCGCACGGCCTGCGCCACAGTTTCGCCACCCACCTGCTCAACCACGGCGCCGACCTGCGCGCGCTGCAGATGTTGCTCGGCCACGGGTCGCTGTCGACCACCCAGATCTATACCCATGTCGCGAAGCAGCGGTTGAAGAACCTGCACGCGCAGCACCACCCGCGCGGTTGAGCGGGGCGTCCGCGCGGCGCTGGCGCATGCGGGCGAACGCCCGGCCGTCGGCGGCCGGCGTGCGACAATCGGCGGAACCGCGCGCCCGCGTGCGGGTCACAAGTGTCGACACCCCACACGGATCGCCGATGAAACTGCTCTCGTTCCTCGCCCTCGGCCTGTTCAGCCTGGCCGCCTGCGCCCAGTCCGGTGCGCCCACGGCCGCGGCCCAGCCGGACGCGCAGGCCAAGCCGGCCGCCGATGCGCAGTCGCCGGCGGCGGGACTCGCCACCCAGCCGGCGGCGGGAACGCCCGAGGCGCGCGCGATCGATGCGATCCGCACCCTCAACGCGCGCCTGGCCATCGACCACGTCGCACCGTCGCCGCTGCCCGGTTTCGTCGAAGTCGTGGTCGGCGGGCAGGTGGTCTACGTCAGCAACGACGGCAAGTACATGCTGCAGGGCTCGCTCTACGACCTGGCCGGCAAGAAGGACGTGGGCGAAAAGGTGCTCGCCGGGGTGCGCCGCGAGCTGCTCGCGCGCATCCCCCAATCCGACCGCATCGTGTTCGCCGCGCCCAATGCGAAGCACGCCGTGGTCGTGTTCACCGACGTGGAATGCGGTTTCTGCCGCAAGTTCCATTCGCAGATCGCCGACTACAACAAGGCCGGGATCACGGTCGAATACATGGCCTTCCCGCGCGCCGGCATCGGCAGCCCGGACTACGACACGATGGTCTCGGTGTGGTGCTCGCCGGACCGGCGGAAGGCGCTCACCGACGCCAAGAACGACCGCCCGCTGCCCAAGCGCAGCTGCCCGAACCCGGTCGCGGACGAATACGCCCTCGGCCAGCGCGCGGGCCTGGAGGGCACGCCGATGATCCTGGCCGAGGACGGCACCGTGCTCGGCGGATACCTGCCGCCCGACCAGTTGCTGGCGGCGCTGGACGAACTCGACGCCGGCCAGACCCCGGTCGCGAGCACGGCTACCGGCGGCAAGTGACCCGCCCCCAGGCCGGTCGCGGGCCGGCCCGGGCTACAATGCGCGCCCGTTCCCGCGCGTTTTCCCGGACATGATCGTCCTCGAGGGCCAGCCGGCCCTGTCGCCGTTCCGACGCGAGCGGCTCGAAGCCCGCCTCCGCGCACTGCATCCCGAGTTCCGCATCGCCGGCACCTGGTGGACCTACTGGGTCGTGCCGGACGACGGCGCGAGCCCGGACCCGGCCGCGCTGGCGCGCATCCTCGAGGCCGGCGAGGCCTCAGCCGAGCGCGCGGATGCGGCCGTGTCCCGCTTCGTGGTGCCGCGGCTGGGCACCATCTCGCCGTGGGCGAGCAAGGCCAGCGAACTCCTGCGCGGCGCGACCTTGCCGATCCGGCGGGTCGAGCGCGGCGTGCGCGTGGACATCCTCGGCTGGCCGGCCGATCCCGCGCTGCAGGCCGCGGCGGCGAAGCTGCTGCACGACCCGATGACGCAATCGCTGCTGGCCGACCGCGACGCGGCCTCGGCGCTGTTCGCCGCGCCGGCGCGGCAACCGCTGGAGACGGTGCCGGTCGCCGGGCTCGAGGCGGCGAACGCGCGGCTCGGGCTGGCGCTCGCGCCGGACGAGATCGATTACCTGCGCGAACGCTATTCGGAACTGCACCGCGATCCGCACGACGTCGAGCTGATGATGTTCGCGCAGGCGAACTCCGAGCACTGCCGGCACAAGATCTTCAACGCGTCGTGGACGCTGGACGGCCGCGCGCAGCCGCTGTCGCTGTTCAAGATGATCAAGCACACGCACGCGACCACGCCGCAGCACACGCTGTCCGCGTACAGCGACAACGCCGCGGTGGTGGAAGGCTTCGCCGCGCGGCGCTTCCGCCCGGACCCGGCCAGCGGCGAATACCGCGCCGAGGCCGAAACCGGAAGCGCGTTCTGCATCAAGGTGGAAACCCACAACCACCCGACCGCGATCTCGCCGTTCCCGGGCGCCTCCACCGGCGCCGGCGGCGAAATCCGCGACGAGGGCGCGACCGGCCGCGGCGGCAAGCCCAAGGCCGGCCTGTGCGGCTTCAGCGTTTCGCACCTGCGCATCCCGACCTTGCCGCAGCCGTGGGAACGCGAACGCGCGTTGAACCCGCGCATGGCGCCGGCGCTGGAGATCATGCTCGACGGCCCGATCGGCGCGGCGGCGTTCAACAACGAATTCGGCCGGCCCAACCTCGCCGGCTATTTCCGCAGCTTCGAGTTGCAGCAGCCCGGCGGCCCGGCGCGCGCCTACGACAAACCCATCATGCTCGCCGGCGGGCTCGGCGCGATCGACCGCCCGCTGGTCGGCAAGCGCATGCTCGCGCCGGGCGACGCGGTCATCGTGCTCGGCGGCCCGGCGATGCTGATCGGCCTCGGCGGCGGCGCGGCGAGTTCGCTCGCCTCCGGCGACAGCGCCGAGGACCTCGATTTCGCCAGCGTGCAGCGCGACAACCCGGAAATGGAACGGCGCGCGCAGGAAGTGCTCGACCGTTGCGCCGCGCTCGGCGAAGAAGGCAACCCCATCGCCTCGGTGCACGACGTCGGCGCCGGCGGCCTTTCGAACGCGATTCCCGAACTGCTGCACGACTCCCACGTCGGCGGCGTGATCGACCTGGCCAAGGTGCCCAGCGACGATCCCTCGCTGTCGCCGATGCAGCTGTGGTGCAACGAATCGCAGGAACGCTACGTGTTGGGCGTGCCCGCCGCGCGCGTCGAGGAATTCGCCGCGCTGTGCGCGCGCGAGCGCTGCCCGTTCGCGGTGGTCGGCACCGCGACCGCGGAGCAACGGCTGGTGGTCGGCTACGGCGCGCGCGTCGGCGACATCCCGGCCGACGCGGCGATCGACCTGCCGATGGACGTGCTGTTCGGCAAGGCGCCGAAGATGCACCGCGACGCGCTGCATCCGCCGCCGCCGCGCTGGGCGCCGCTCGACACCGCCGCGCTGGCCCCCGGATCGAGTCCGGGGCAGGCTCTGCGCGAGGCCGGCCTGCGCGTGCTCGCGCACCCGACGGTCGCGTCCAAATCCTTCCTCGTCACCATCGGCGACCGCAGCGTCGGCGGCCTGACCGCGCGCGACCAGATGGTCGGCCCGTGGCAGCTGCCGGTGGCCGATTGCGCGATCACCTTCAGCGGTTTCGAAGGCTTCGCCGGCGAGGCGATGGCCATCGGCGAGCGCACGCCGCTGGCGCTGCTCGATTCCGCCGCCGCCGCGCGGATGGCGGTGGGCGAGGCGATCACCAACCTGTGCGCCGCGCCGGTCGACGCGTTCGAGCGCATCAAGCTCTCCGCGAACTGGATGGCCGCCGCCGGCCACGCCGGCGAGGACGCGTTGCTGTTCGACGCGGTCAAGGCGGTGGGCATGGAACTGTGCCCGCAGCTCGGGTTGTCGATCCCGGTGGGCAAGGATTCGCTGTCGATGCAGGCGGCGTGGAGCGCCGGGATCGGGGATTCGGGATTGGGGATTGGTGAAACGCAATCCGCTTCTGCGAATCCCGAATCCCGAATCACGAATCACAAATCCGTTTCGCCGGTTTCGCTGATCGTCAGCGCGTTCGCCCCGGTCGCCGACGTGCGCGAGCAGCTGACGCCGCTGCTCGAGCGCGAGGTCGATTCCGAGCTGTGGCTGATCGGCCTCGGCGGCGGGCGCCAGCGCATGGGCGGTTCGATCCTCGCGCAGTGCTTCGAGGGTTTCGGCGGCGACGCCCCCGACCTCGACGATGCGCAGCGCCTGCGCGCGTTCTTCGAACTCATCCGCGACGCGCGCGGCGCCGGCCTGCTGCGCGCCTACCACGACCGTTCCGACGGCGGCGCCTTCGCCGCGCTGTGCGAAATGGCCTTCGCCTCGCATTGCGGCCTGGACATCGAGCTCGACGGCTGGGGCGAGGATCGCGCCGAAGACGCGTGCCGCACCCTGTTCAACGAGGAGCTCGGCGCGGTGGTGCAGGTCGCGGTCGAGGATCGCGCCGAATTCGCCGACCTGGTCGCGCGCCACGGCCTGGTGGAATGCGCGCAGCGCATCGCGCGGCCGACCACGGCGCCGGCGATCCGCGTGCTCGCCGGCGGCAACGCGCTGGCCGAATGGCGCTGGGACGAACTGTTCGACGCCTGGTGGTCGGTGACGCACGCGATGCAGCGCCTGCGCGACAATCCCGAATCCGCCGACGCGGAGCGCGATGCGGTGCGCCGCTTCGATGCGCCCGGGCTGCAGCCGAAGCTGGCGTTCGATGCGAGGCAAGACGTGGCCGCGCCGTTCATCGCCACCGGCGCGCGGCCGCGGGTCGCGATCCTGCGCGAGCAGGGCGTGAACGGGCAGGTCGAGATGGCCTCGGCGTTCGACCGCGCCGGCTTCGCCGCGGTCGACGTGCACATGAGCGACCTGATCGCCGGGCGCGTCGCGCTCGACGCGTTCGCCGGCTTCGCCGCCTGCGGCGGCTTCAGCTACGGCGACGTGCTCGGCGCCGGCCGCGGCTGGGCGACCAGCATCCTCGAGCGCCCGGCGCTGCGCGCGATGTTCGAGGCCTTCCTCGCCCGCGACGACCGTTTCGCGCTGGGCGTGTGCAACGGCTGCCAGATGCTCAGCCAGTTGCGCGACATCATCCCCGGCAGCGCGCACTGGCCGCGCTTCCTGCGCAACCGCAGCGAACAGTTCGAGGCGCGCTTCGGCATGCTCGAGGTCGCCGAATCGCCGTCGCTGTTCTTCCGCGGCATGGCCGGCTCGCGCATCCCGGTCGCGATCGCGCACGGCGAGGGCCGCGCCGAGTTCGCGAGCGCGGGCGACCTCGCCGCCGCGCGCGTGGCGCTGCGCTACGTCGCCGGCGACGGCGGCCCCGCCATCGGTTATCCGGCCAATCCGAACGGTTCCGACGGTGCGGTCGCGGGGCTGTGCAACGACGACGGCCGGGTCACGATCCTGATGCCGCATCCCGAACGCACCCCGCGCAGCGCCAACCTCAGCTGGGCGCCGCGCGACTGGCCGGCGGATTCGCCGTGGCTGCGCATGTTCCGCAACGCGCGGGTTTGGGTGGGCTGAGGCGCGATCCTGCTAAAGTCCCGCGATCCGCACGGAGCGCAACGTGAACGCAGTCGCCGACCCCGCCGCAGGCAACGCAGGCACCGGAACCGGTGCCGACGAACGCGTGGTCGCGGCGCTGCTGGCCAAGGGCCGGTTGAAGGACGCCGACCTCGCGCGCGCGCGGCGGCTCCAGGAAGAAACCGGCGGCAGCCTGCTCACGCTGCTGGCGCGGCTGGGGCTGGTGTCCGAGCGCGACCACGCCGAGGCCTGCGCCGAAGTGCTCGGTCTGCCGCTGGTCTCGACCAAGGATGCGGCCGACCTGCCGCCCGAGGGCATCGCCCTCAGCACGCGCTTCATGAAGCAGTTCCACCTGGTGCCGGTGGCGGAGGACGCGACCGCGATCGACGTGCTCGTCGCCGATCCGCAGGAGGAATACGCGCTGGACGCGGTGCGGCTCGCCAGCGGGCGCGCGGTGCGCGCCAGGATCGCGCTGCGTTCGGAAATCGACGACCTGGTCGAACGCTGGCACGGCCAGGGCCGCAGCGCGATGGGCGCGATCGTGGAAAGCGCCGACGGCGAGGCCGGCGGCGACATCGACGACGTCGAGCACCTGCGCGACCTCGCCTCCGAGGCGCCGGTGATCCGGTTGGTCAACCTCATCATCCAGCGCGCGGTCGAACTGCGCGCCTCGGACATCCACATCGAGCCGTTCGAGAACCGGCTGAAGGTGCGCTACCGCATCGACGGCGTGCTCGAGGAAGGCGAATCGCCGCCGCAGAACCTCACCGCCGCGGTGATTTCGCGCGTCAAGATCATGGCCAGGCTCAACATCGCCGAGCGCCGCCTGCCGCAGGACGGCCGCATCATGCTGCGCGTGCAGGGCAAGGAACTCGACCTGCGCGTGTCGACCGTGCCGACCGCGCACGGCGAGAGCGTGGTGATGCGACTGCTCGACCGCGAGACCGTGGTGTTCGACTTCCACAAGCTCGGCTTCACCGACGCGTTCCTGCCGCAGTTCCAGCGCGTGCTGGAGCAGCCGCACGGCATCCTGCTGGTCACCGGCCCGACCGGCTCGGGCAAGACCACCACGCTGTACACCGCGCTGTCCAAGCTCAACACGCCGGACGTCAAGATCATCACCGTCGAGGACCCGGTCGAATACCAGATCGAGGGCATCAACCAGATCCAGGCCAAGCCGCAGATCGGGCTGGACTTCGCCAACGCGCTGCGCAGCATCGTCCGCCAGGACCCGGACATCATCATGATCGGCGAAATGCGCGACCTCGAGACCGCGCGCATCGCGATCCAGTCCGCGCTCACCGGCCACCTGGTGCTGTCGACGTTGCACACCAACAACGCCGCCGGCGGCATCACCCGCATGCTCGACATGGGCGTGGAGGACTACCTGCTCACCTCCACCGTGAACGGCATCCTCGCCCAGCGCCTGGTGCGCCGGCTGGAACCGACGCACGCGGAGAAATATCCCGCCTCGCCCGAGGAAATCGACAAGTTCGGCCTGCGCCGCTTCCAGCCGAACGGCGAGATCTTCCTGTACCGCGCGCGGCCTTCCGCGCTCGCGCCGACCGGCTACCTCGGCCGCACCACGATCATGGAATTCCTGGTGATGGACGACGAACTGCGGCGCGCGGTGATGCGCCACGCCGGCATGGGCGAGCTGGAGCAGCTCGCGCGCAACGCCGGCATGCGCACCATGTACGAGGACGGCATCGCCAAGGCCATGCAGGGCGAGACCACGATCGAGGAAGTGCTGCGCGTCACCGAGGACGCATGATCATCGGCATTGTCATCCTGAGCGAAGCGAAGGACCTGCTTTCGAGGATTGGCGACATGCCGGGAACAGCAGGTCCTTCGGCTGCGCCTCAGGAAGACGGGATCTAGCATGCCGCTGTATCGCTACAAGGCCCTGAATTCGCGCGGCGAAACGCTCGACGGCCAGATGGAGGCCGCGAGCGGCGCCGAGGTCGCGGCGCGGCTGCAGGAGCAGGGCCATTTGCCGATGGAGGCGAAGCTGGCCAGCGAAGGCGGCGGCGAGCCGGCGTGGCGCACGCTGTTCAAGCCCAAGCCCTTCGCCGGCGAGCGCCTGGTGCAGTTCACCCAGCAGCTCGCGACCCTGCTCGGCGCCGGGCAGCCGCTGGACCGGGCCCTCGGCATCCTGCTCGAACTGCCGGAGGACGCGCTGGCCAAGCGCACCATCACCGACATCCGCGACGCGGTGCGCGGCGGCGCCTCGCTGTCGACGGCGCTGGAGCGCCAGCACGGCACGTTCTCGCGCCTGTACGTGAACATGGTCCGCGCCGGCGAGGCCGGCGGCAGCCTGCACGACACCCTGCAACGCCTCGCCGATTACCTCGAGCGCAGCCGCGCGCTGCGCAGCCGGGTGATCAACGCGCTGATCTACCCGGCGATCCTGCTGGTGATGGTCACGCTCAGCCTGATGTTCCTGCTCGGCTACGTGGTGCCGCAGTTCGCGGCGATGTACGACAGCCTCGATGCACCGCTGCCGTGGTTCTCGCGCCTGGTGCTCGGGCTGGGCATGTTCGTGCGCGGCTGGTGGTGGGCGCTGCTCGCGGTGCCGGTGCTGGCGGTGGTCTGGCTGGACCGCAAGCGCCGCGACCCGGTGTTCCGCGCGAAGCTCGACGCCTGGTTGCTGGAACGCCGCTTCGCCGGGCCGCTGGTGGCCAAGCTCGAGACCGCGCGCCTGGCGCGCACGCTCGGCACCCTGCTGAAGAACGGCGTGCCGTTGCTGACCGCGCTGGGCATCGGCCGCAACGTGCTCGGGAACCGCACGCTGGTCGACGCGGTCGAAGCCGCTGCGGACGAGGTCAAGAACGGCGTCGGCCTGTCCGCCGCGCTGGGGCGCAGCAAGCGCTTCCCGCGGCTGGCGCTGCAGATGATCCAGGTGGGGGAGGAGTCCGGCGCGCTCGACGGCATGCTGCTGAAGACCGCCGACACCTTCGAGCAGGAAACCGGGCTGGCGCTCGACCGCATGCTGGCCGCGCTGGTGCCGGTGGTGACGATGGTGCTCGCCGCGGTGGTGGGCATGGTGATCCTCGCGGTGCTGAGCCCGATCTACGATCTGACGAACGTGATTGGGTGAGGCGCGATGTTCGCGGGGCAGGACGCTCCGGAACAAGCGGAGCGACGCCATGGATGGCGGCGAAAATGATCCACAATCGAATCAATGAATCAAATGGAAGCCTGAACATGCAAATTCGCCGCAACACCCGCCTTCCGCGCCGCGCTTCGCAGTCCGGCTTCAGCCTGATCGAGATCGTCATCGTGATCACCTTGATCGCGTTGATCGCGGCCTTCGTCGTCAACAAGGTCGCCGGCCAAAGCGATCGCGCCAAGGTGAAACTCGCCACTGTGCAGGTGCAGGATGTCGCCGAGAAGGTGCAGCAGTTCGAGAACGACACCGGCACGTTGCCGAACTCGCTGGACGACCTCGTCACCGCGCCCAGCAACGTGAGCGGCTGGCTCGGCCCGTACACGAAGCCGGCGGGCCTGAAGGATCCGTGGAATCACACGCTCGAGTACCGCGTGCCCGGCGACGGCAAGCCCTTCGACCTGATCTGCCTGGGCAAGGACGGCAAGCCCGGCGGCGAAAGCGTCGACGCCGACATCGCGTTCGAATAACGCACTGGCGGCGCGGGCGATGCGCGCGCGGGGTTTCTCGCTGCTGGAGATGCTGCTGGTGATGGCGATCATCGCCTTCGCCGGCCTGCTCGCGGCGTCGGCGATGACCGGCGGCTTCGATGGCATCCGCCTGCGTTCGGCGACCAGCGAACTCGCGGCGCAATTGCGCTTCACCCGTGCGCAGGCCATGGCCACCGGCAAGCGCCAGGATTTCGCCATCGACCCGCATGCGCACCAATGGCGCGCGCCGAAGGATCGCCACGGCACGCTGGCGAAACAACTCGGCATCGAGTTCTACGGCGCGCGCGAGGTGCAGCCCAGCGCCAGCGAAGGCGGCATCGCCTTTTTCCCCGACGGCGCCTCCACCGGCGGCCGCATCCGCCTGCGCACCAAGCACGCGGCGCGCGACATCGACGTGGCCTGGCTCACCGGCGAAGTGAAGGTGACGCGCGGAGAGGCGCGATGAAGCCGGGAACCGGGAACCGGGAACCTGGAACCAGGATGTCCGATGGCGGCGAAGGCACGCTGTCGACGATCCGCCGCATGCGTTCGACGCCCCGTTCCCCGTTCCCCGTTCCCCGCCTTCAATCCGGCTACACGCTGATCGAGGTGATCGTCGCCTTCGCGGTGCTGGCGCTGGCGCTGACGCTGCTGCTCGGCACGCTGTCGGGCGCGAGCAAGCAGGTGCGCTGGGCCGACGATGCCGGGCGCGCCTCGCTGCACGCGCAGTCGCTGCTCGACCAGCTCGGCGTGGGCGAGGCGCTGGCGCCGGGGCAGCGGCAGGGCGATTTCGAAAACGGCCGCTATCGCTGGCAACTCGATGTCTCGCCATGGCGCGATCCGGCGCAGCCGGCCGGCACCGACCAGCCGCGCGACCTGTCCGCGCCGTCGCTGCTGGCGGTGTCGCTGCGCGTGGCCTGGGGCAACGAGGCGAACCAGCAATTGCAGGTGTCGACGTTGCGGCTGGTGCAGCCGGATCCTTCGGGGGTGGAGCCGTGAACGCGCGCCGCATCCCCGCGCGCAAAGCCGCCGGCTTCACCCTGATCGAGGTGATCCTCGCCACCGTGCTGCTGGCCAGCGGCCTCGCGCTCGCCTTCGCCAGCCTGCGCGCGGCCAGCGCCACCGCGACCCGCGGCGAGGAAGTCGCGCACCGCGACGAACGCATGCGCGCGGTGAGCAATTTCCTGCGCGGGCGGTTGAGCTCGGCGCGTTCGATCGCCTACGCGCTCGATTCCAGCACGGGTCAGCAATTGCGCTTCACCGGCGACGGCGGCCAGATGCGCTTCGTCGCCGACCTGCCGGATTACCTCGGCCGCGGCGGGCCTTACGTGCACACCTTGCGCGTGGTCCGCGACGACGACGGTTCGCAACGGATCGAAGTCGACCTGGCGATGGCGCTCGGCGGGCAGACCATCGCCGAATCGCCGCCGCGTCCGCCGGACGTGCTCGCCGACGGCCTCGGCGACGTGCGCTTCCGTTACCGCGGCATGACTGCGGACGGACAGCTCGGCGGCTGGAGCGACACCTGGGGCACGCCCGATGCGTTGCCGTTGCAGGTCTCCATCGACCTCGCCGACAAGGACGGGCGCGCATGGCCTTCGCTGGTGGTGTCGCTGCCGCTGGCCGGCGGCGAGGGCAGCGGGGCGGGGCCGCAAGACGCCCTGTGAACGGGAACCGCACATCGCGTGGCGTGGCCCTGCTGCTGGTGCTGTGGCTGGTGGCGCTGTTCGCCGCGCTGGTCGGCGGGTTCGCCCGCACCGCGCAGATGGAACGCCTGCAGGGCAGCGTGCTGCGCGACAGCGTGGTCGCCGGCGAGGCCGCGCGCGCCGGGCTGGAATACGCGCTGGTGCGGGTCGCCGCCAGCGACCGCCGCCTGCGCTGGCTGCCCGACGGCCGCGACTATCCCTGGCATTTCGGCGATGCCGACGTGAGCGTCCGCATCGTCGACGAGATGGGCAAGGTCGACCTCAACGCCGCCGATCCGCCGCTGCTCGCGGCGCTGTTCCGCCAGGTCGGCGTGGCCCCGGGCGACGCCGACCGCCTCGCCGGCGCGATCGCCGACTGGCGCGATCCGGATTCGCTGATCCAGGTGTCCGGCGGCGCCGAGGACGACGACTACGCCGCGGCGGGCCGGCCCTACGGCGCCAAGGACGCGCCGTTCGAAAGCATCGCCGAGGTCGAACAGGTGCTGGGCATGACGCCGGCGATCTACGCGAAGGTGGAGCCGTTCCTCACCGTATTCAGCGGCAACGGCACGCCCGACGCGTCGTATGCGGCGCCGGAGGTGCTGGCGGCGATGGGCCTGGACGCGGCCGGCATCGTCGCCCGGCGCCGGCAGTGGGATCCGGCCAGCGGCCAGCCGCCGCCGGTGCTCGCCGACGGGCAACCGCTGAGCGATGGCGGCACCGGCACGTATAGTATCTGGAGCCGCGCGCGGCTCCGGAACGGCCGCGAGACGGTCCTGCACGCGATCGTGCGCAGTGGCGGGAACGGATTGCCGGGGTCGGCGTACACGGCGCTGCAGTGGGAGGAAGGAACATCGCCGCAATGACCGCCCTACGCGAACGCCTCGGCGTGCAAAGACTGCGCGCGGGCGGTTTTTTCGCCTGGTGGGGACGCAGCCTCGCCGCATGGCTGCCGCGCGCCTGGCGCGCCGCGCTGGGCGTGGATCGCGGCCGCCTGCTGCTCGGCGTCGACGGCGACGCGCTGCAGTTGCGCCTGCAGGACGGCGACGGCCTGCGCGACATCGGGCGCATGCCGCTGCCCACCGAACTCGAGGTCGACGGCAACGACGTGCTCGCCGCGGTGCTGTCGCCTTCGCTCGCCGAATTGCCGCGCTGGTTGCTGCTGCCCGCGGCCGCCTGCCTGCGCCGCCGCCTGGTGTTGCCCGCGGCCGCCGCGGAGCGGTTGCGCGATGTGGTCGGTTTCGAAATCGACCGGCAGACGCCGTTCGCCGCCGAAGACGCCGCCTACGACGCGCGCCTGCTCTCGCGCCGCGATGGCGACGGGCAACTCGACGCCGAACTGGTGGTGGTGCCGCGCGCGGCGCTGGATGCGCAACGCGCCGCGCTGGGCGCGCAGGCGCGCTGGCTCGCCGGCGCTGACGTCGCCGGCAGCGACGGCCAGCCGCTGGGCGTGAACCTGTTGCCGCCGGCCGCGCGTTTCGCGCGAGCGGATCCGTGGCGCGCATGGAACCTCGCGCTGGCCGGCGTCGCGGTGCTCGCCATCGCCGCCGCGCTGTGGCAGATGCTGGAGAACCGCCGCAACGCCGCCGACGCCTTCGCCATCGTCGCCGGCCGCCAGGCCAATGCCGCGCGCGCGGTGTCGGTGCAGCGCCAGCGCCTGGTCGACCTGGTGCAGGGACAGGCGTTCCTCGACAAGAGCCGCGGCGGCCGCGCGACCACGGTGGAAGTGCTGGACGAACTCAGCCGGCGCCTGCCCGACGACACCTATCTCGAGAAGTTCGCGCTGGAAGGCGACCGCCTGACCCTGATCGGGCTCAGCAGCGAGGCCTCGGCGCTGGTCGGCAAGCTCGAGGGCAGCAAGCTGTGGCGCGCGCCCGCGCTGACCGGCGCGCTGGTCCCCGACCCGCGCACCCAGCGCGACCGCTTCACCCTGGTCGCGGAACTGGTCGACACCAGCCCCGATGCCGAGGACGCGAACGGAGGCGACGATGCGAACGGTCGCTGACCGCGATCGCTGGATCGCGCTCGGCCTGCTGCTGGGCGTGCTGGTGGTCGCCTACTTCGTGCTGGTGCATCCGTGGTGGACGGTGCCGATGCTGGCCGAGAACGACCGCATCCACGATTTGCGCGAACGCGAACTGCGCGCGCGCATGCAGCTCAAGCAGGCGCCGCAGGTGGCGCGCGCGCTGGCCGAGGCGCAGGCCGAACAGGCGCACGTGCCCGGGTTCCTGCCCGAAAGCACGGCCGAACTGGCCACCGCCGGCCTGGTGCAGCGCCTGCAGACGGTGGTCGCGCAGGCGAGCCCGGGCAACCGCAGTTGCGCGATCACCAACCGTTCGCCGCTGGACGACGCGCATCCGGGGCGTTTCCCGCGCGTCACCGTGCAGGTGCGCCTGCGTTGCGGCGCGGGCGAGATGGCGGCGGTGCTGCACGCGCTGGAAAGCGGCACGCCGCGGCTGTTCGTCGACAACCTCGACATCCTCGCCCAGCGCTATTTCTTCGCGCCGGGGCAGGGCGGCAACCAGACCGGCGGCCTCGACGTGAACTTCGACCTGTACGGCTACCTGCGCCCGCCGCCGGCCAAGCCCGCGGCGACGCAGACCAGGCAAACGACGCAAACCACGGGGGCGGACGACAGTGCGCCTTGACGACGTCAGCCCGCGGACCTGGTTGCTCGGCGCGGTCGCCGGCTGGGCGGTGCTCGCCTGGGTGCTCGCGCTCGCCGGCATGGGCGGCCGGGTCGTACCGTTGCCGGACGATGCCTCGCTGCTGCAATCCCTGCCCAAGCCGACCCGCGCGCCGCCGGAACGACTCGGCCCCTATGGCCAGTACGCGGAAATCTCGGTGCGCCCGCTGTTCTCCTCCGATCGCCGGCCGCAGCCGTTCTCGCTCGGCGGCGACGAGGACACCTCCAACGACTTCGATTACATCCTCAGCGGCGTGCTGCTGGTGCCGCAGGTGAAGCTGGCGATGGTCCAGCCCAGCGATGGCGGCGATCCGGAGCGGGTCAAGCTCGGCGACGCGGTGGAAGCGGCGCCGGCGTGGCGGCTGGTCGCGCTGAACCCGCGCAGCGCGGTGTTCGAGGGCCCGGGCGGGCAGAAGACGCTGGAACTGCGCGTGTTCGACGGCAATGGTGGCGAACCGCCTTCGGACGGCGACACCGGCGACACGCAGGCCAATGGCGCGCCGCCGCCGGTTCCGCCCGCCGCCGCGGTCGTGCGCGCGCCCGGTGCCGGAATCCCCGGTGGCCCGGGCGCGGCGAAGGCGGACGCGGCCCCCGCGACGCAGGGCGACAACACCGAACAGCAGATGGAAGCGCTGCGCAAGCGCATCGAGCAGCGACGCGCGCAGCTGCGCGCGCAGCAGGCGGCCCGCCAGGCCGACGATGCGGACGCGCAGACCGATAACCCTTAGAGTTGACGCAATGAAACTTCGCCAGTCCTTCGCCGCGGCCTTCGCGGCCTGCCTCCTGGCCCTGCTCGCGGGCTGCGCGTCGATGCCGCCGCCGATCGTGCAGCGCGGCGGCTCCGCGTCCGCGGCCGCGCCCGCCGCCGCCATGGCCACGCCCGCCACAACCACCGCCGACGGCGGCATCGTGAACGGCGCCGAGCCCATTCCGGAACAGGATGCGGCGCCGCGCGCGGTGATCCCGCCGCCGGGCTTCGCCGCGTCCACCGGCTCGGCCTCGTTCAACTTCGAAGGCCAGCCGGTACAGGTCGTGGTCAAGGCCATCCTCGGCGACATGCTCGGGCAGAACTTCACCATCGCGCCGGGCGTGTCCGGCACGGTCACGCTCAACGTGCAGAAGGTCAGCCCCGCCGCCGCGTTCACCCTGCTCGAGCAGGTGCTGAGCTGGAACAACGCGCGCATGGTCTACAGCAACGGCATCTACAACATCGTGCCGAACGACCAGGCGCTGGCCGGCACGGTCGCGCCGCGCACCGGCCCGCCGACGATGACCCGCGGCTTCGAGGTGCGCGCGGTGCCGCTGCGCTACATCTCCGCGACCGAGATGGAGAAGCTGCTGAAGCCGTACGCGCGCCCGAACGCGATCGTCAGCGTCGACCCGGGCCGCAACGTCATCACCCTCTCCGGCACCAGCACGGAATTGCAGAACTACCTGCGCACGGTGCAGATCTTCGACGTCGACTGGATGTCGTCGATGTCGGTCGGCGTGTTCCCGCTGCAGTCGGGCAAGGCCACCGACGTGGTCTCCGACCTCGAGAAGGTGTTCGGCGAACAGGGCAAGTCGCCGGTCGCGGGCATGTTCCGCTTCATGCCGCTGGAAGGCGCGAACGCGGTGCTGGTCATCACCCCGCAGCCGGCCTACCTCGACCAGATCCAGCAGTGGCTGGACCGCATCGACAGCGCCGGCGGCGGCGTGCGCCTGTATTCGTACGAACTCAAGTACATCCGCGCCAAGGACCTCGCGCAGCGCCTGTCCGAGGTGTTCGGCGGTTCCGGCGGGCAGGGCGGCGACAACGGCGGCGCGCCGAGCCTGATGCCCGGCACCCAGCCGGTCCAGATCAACGACAGCGGCATCGACGGCGGCAGTCGCGACGCCGGCACCGCCGACATGGGCGGAAGCGGCAACAGCGGCATGGGCGGCGACTCGACCGGTTCCGGCAGCAGCATCGGTTCGCTGTCGTTGAACCAGAGCAGCGGCGGCAATGGCGCGGTGACGCTGCAGGTGCAGGGCGACAAGGTCGGCGTGTCCGCGGTCGACGAGACCAACAGCCTGCTGGTGCGGTCGACGCCGCAGGCATGGAAATCGATCCGCGAGGTCATCGACCGCCTCGACGTGATGCCGATGCAGGTGCACATCGAGGCCCAGATCGCGCAGGTCCAGCTCCAGGGTGACTTGAACTATGGCGTGAACTGGTATTTCAACAACGCCTTCGGTGGCGGACCCAACTTGCCGACTACGCCGATCGCAGGCCTGCGCAGCGCAACCGATGGAGGCGCCAACTACACGATCTTCAGCGGCAGTGCGCTCGCGGTGATCAGCGCGCTCGACAAGGTGACGGACGTGCGCATCCTGTCGACGCCCTCGGTGTTCGTGCGTAACAACAGCGAAGCCGATTTGAACGTGGGCAAGAACATCCCGATCCAGTCGGTGAGCATCGATCCCACCAACGGCGGCACCACGCAATCGTCGGTCCAGTACCTCCAGACCGGCAAAATCCTCAAGGTCCGCCCGCGCGTGACCAAAGATGGCATGGTGTTCCTCGACATCGTGCAGGAAGTGAGTTCCGCGGATTCGGTCAGCAGCCCATGCACCGGACAGCAATGCAACCCCGCGATCAACGTCAGCAAGCTCAAGACCGAGGCAGCGGTGCAGAGCGGCCAGACGGTGATGCTCGCCGGCCTGATCGACGACCAGGTCGAACGCGGGTCGAGCGGGATTCCCGGGCTCAGCCGCATCCCGGTGATCGGCGGGCTGTTCGGTACCCAGAAGAGCAACAAGAGCCGCAGCGAAACCATCATCCTGATCACGCCCACCATCGTGCGCAACGCGCAGGAAGCGGCCGACCTGACCGACGAATACAGCCGCCGCTTCCGCGCGATGGAGCCGTTGCAGCAGCCGCCGTCCAACCGGAAGTGAGCGCATGACGGGCGGCGGGGGATCGCTGCCGAGCGCGTTGCCGGTCGTGCTGGTGCCGGTCGGCGTGGACGACGAGGCGCTCGATGCCTGCCTCGCCGCGCTCGACGCGGCGACGCCGGCCGGAACGCGGGTCTGGCTCATCGACGATGCGCAGGCCGGGCCGCGCGGCGCGGACATCGTGCAGCGCTGGCTGCAACGCACGCCGCTGCAAGCGGACTACACGCGCCGCCCGCGCATGGTCGGCGAAGTCCAGCACCTGGACGAGGCGTTGCGCGCCTGCGGCGACGCCGACGTGGCCGTGCTCGCCGGCGACGCGATTCCCGCGCCCGGCTGGCTGTCGCAACTGGCCGCCTGCTTCGCGCGCGATGCCTCCATCGCCAGCGCCACGCCCTGGTGCAATGCCGGCGAGTCGGCCGGCTGGCCGCGCGTCGAGCCGCAACCGCCGCCCGCCGACGCGGCGCTGCTGGCGCGCGCCGCGGCGACGTTGCCGCCGACGCATCCGGAACTGCCGGCCGCGGTCGAACACGCCGTGCTGTTGCGCGGCAGCGCGCGCGCGAAGGCCGGCGGACTCGACGCCGCCAGCTACGCCTCGTGGTACGCCGCGCTCACCGACCTGTCGCTGCGCATGTCCGGCATGGGCTGGCGCAACGCCTTGTGCGAAACCGCCTTCGTCGCGCGCCTGCGCGAGGGCGCGCCGGCCGAAGGCGACATGGACGCGCTCGCGGTGCGCTGGCCCGACTGGAACGCGCGCATCGCCGGGTTCCTGATGCACGATCCGCTGCGCGCATTGCGCGACGAACTCGGGCGCAGGCTGCAGGCGCAGGACGGCGACATGCCGCAACGACTCTTGTTCCCTCTCCCGCCTGCGGGGGAGGGCGCCGAAGGCGGGTGAGGGCATGAACGCCGACGCCATCGCCGCGATCGTGGTCACCCACCAGAGCGCCGAGACCATCGGCGAATGCCTGTCGCGCCTGCGCGCCGCCGAAGGCGTCGCCGAAATCCGCGTCGTCGACAACGCCTCCGCCGACGGCACGCTGGAGATCGTGCAGCGCCAGGCCATCGCCGACCCGCGCGTGCGCTTCATCGCCAACCCCGACAACCCCGGCTTCGCGGTGGCCTGCAACCAGGGCGCGGCGGATTCGCGCGCGCAGTGGCTGGCGTTCGTCAATCCGGATTGCTTCGTCGCGGCGGATTCGCTGGCGCGGCTGCGCGGTCACGCCGCATCGCTGGGCGCGGCGCTGGTCGGCGCCGATCTCGTTGGCGAGGACGGAACGCGCGACGTTGCCGCGCGCCGGCGCGATCCCGATTTCGCCGCGATGCTGCGCGATCCGTCGCGCGCGCAACTCGGCGTCGACCTCGATCCGGCGCAGGCGCTGCAGCCGGTCGACGCCGTGTCCGGCGCGCTGATGCTGCTGCCGCGCGCGCTGTTCGAACGCGTCCACGGTTTCGACGAAGGCTACCGCCTGCACGCCGAAGACCTCGACCTGTGCCGGCGCGTCCGCGAAACGGGCGGTGTAGTCGCCTGCGCCAACGACGTCGCGGTCGTCCACGTGCGCGGCGTGTCGTCGCGTTCGCGCCCGCTGTTCGTGGAATGGCACAAGCATCGCGGCCTGTGGCGCTACTACCGCAAATTCGATGCGCCGCGCGATGGCGCGCCCACGCGCGCCGCGGTGTTCGCGATGGTCTGGGGCAGGTTCCTGTTCGCGGCGCTGCGGGCTGCAATGCGTCGATAACCCCTCTCCCTCCGGGAGAGGGGTCGGGGTGAGGGTTCGGTAGAGGCAGAACCCGCGGCGGTAGCCAAACCCTCATCCGGCGCTGCGCGCCACCTTCTCCCGGAGGGAGAAGGAAAGATCAGCGGTAGCGATTGATCTCGTCGCGCAAGGATTTGGCCGCGCTGGCCGCGGCATCGGCGTAGCCCGCGCCGTTCGACGCGTACAGGATCCCGCGCGAGGAATTGATCATCAGCCCGGTGCCGTCGGCGGTCTTGCCGTTCCTGACCACCGCCTCGACATCGCCGCCCTGCGCGCCGACGCCGGGGATCAGCAGCGGCATGTCGCCGACGATGCCGCGAATCGCCTTCAGTTCCTGCGGGAAGGTCGCGCCGACCACCAGCGCGCAATTTCCGTCCGCGTTCCAATCGTTCGCGATGGTGCGGGCGATGCGCTGGTAGAGGAATTCACCGCCGACGTCGAGTTCCTGGAAGTCGCGCGCGCCGGGGTTGGAGGTGTGGCACAGGAACACGCAGCCGCGGTCGTCGCGCTGCAGGAACGGCGCGGCCGAATCGCGGCCCATGTACGGGTTCAGCGTCACCGCGTCGGCGCCGAAGCGGTCGAAGGCCTCGGCCGCGTATTGCTCCGCGGTGCTGCCGATGTCGCCGCGCTTGGCGTCGAGGATCACCGGCACGTCCGGGTGGTTCGCGGCGATGTGCGCGATCAGCCGCTGCAGCGCGGCCTCGCCGTCGTTGTGCGCGGCGAAGTAGGCGATCTGCGGCTTGAACGCGCAGGCGAACTCCGCGGTCGCGTCGGCGATGTCGCGGCAGAACGAGAACAGCGCATCGTCGTCGTCGACGAAGGCGTCGGGGAACTTCGCCGGATCCGGGTCGAGCCCGACGCAGACCAGCGAATCGGCCTGCCGCCAGCGATTGCGGAGTTTTTCGATGAAGGTCATTCGTCCTCCGTTTTTGTAGGAGCGCTCTTGAGCGCGACCGCAGCATCGACAGCGCGCCGGTCGCGCCCGAGTGCGCTCCTACAGCGCTTGCAACGCCTTATTTCAGCGCCTTGAACCGCAACCGGTGCGGGCCGGCATCGTCGCCCATGCGGCGCTTCTTGTCTTCCTCGTACTCGCGGTAGTTGCCCTGGAAGAACTCCACGTGCGAATCGCCCTCGAAGGCGAGGATGTGCGTCGCGATGCGGTCCAGGAACCAGCGGTCGTGCGAAATGACGAACGTGTTGCCGGGGAATTCCAGCAGCGCGTCTTCCAGCGCGCGCAGGGTCTCGATGTCGAGGTCGTTGGACGGCTCGTCGAGCAGCAGCACGTTGCCGCCCTGCAGCAGCGTCTTCGCCATGTGCAGGCGGCCGCGTTCGCCGCCCGACAGCGTGCCGACCAGCTTCTGCTGGTCCTGGCCCTTGAAGTTGAAGCGGCCGATGTAGGCGCGCGACTGGATCTCGACGCCGTTGATGTTGAGGATGTCGAGGCCGCCGGAGACTTCCTGGAACACGTTGTGGTTGCCTTCCAGCTTGTCGCGGCTCTGGTCGACGTAGGCCAGCTTCACCGTCGGGCCGGTCTCGATCGAACCCGAATCCGGCTTCTCCTGCCCGGTGATCATCTTGAACAGCGTCGACTTGCCGGCGCCGTTGGGGCCGATGATGCCGACGATCGCGCCCGGCGGCACGCTGAAGCTCAGGTCGTCGATCAGCAGGCGGTCGCCGAACTTCTTCGACACGTTCTTGAACTCGATCACCTTGTTGCCGAGGCGTTCGCCCGGCGGGATGAAGATCTCGTTCGTCTCGTTGCGCTTCTGGTAGTCGACCGACTGCAGCTCCTCGATGCGCGCCAGGCGCGCCTTGCCCTTGCTGCGGCCGCCCTTGGCGTTCTGCCGCGCCCACTCGAGTTCCTTCTGGATCGCCTTCTGCCGCGCCTTTTCCGACGACTCTTCCTGCTTCAGGCGTTCGTCCTTCTGCACCAGCCATTCGGTGTAGTTGCCCTTCCACGGGATGCCGCGGCCGCGGTCGAGTTCGAGGATCCACTCCGCCGCGTTGTCGAGGAAGTAGCGGTCGTGGGTGACCGCGACCACGGTGCCGGTGTAGCGGGCCAGGAACTGCTCCAGCCATTCCACCGACTCGGCGTCGAGGTGGTTGGTCGGTTCGTCCAGCAGCAGCATATCGGGCTTTTGCAGCAGCAGGCGGCACAACGCGACGCGGCGCTTCTCGCCGCCGGACAGCTTGCCGACCACCGCGTCCCACGGCGGCAGGCGCAGCGCGTCGGCGGCGACTTCCAGCTGGTTCTCCAGGGTGTGTGCGTCGCCGGCGGCGAGGATGGCCTCCAGCCGTTCCTGTTCCTTCGCCAGCGCGTCGAAGTCCGCGCCTTCCTCGGCGTAGGCGGCGTACACCGCGTCGAGCGCTGCCTGCGCGTTGAGCACTTCGCCCACGCCTTCCTCGACCGCCTGGCGCACGGTCTTCTCCGGGTCGATCTGCGGTTCCTGCGGCAGGTAGCCGACCTTGATGCCCGGCTGCGGGCGCGCCTCGCCGACGAAGTCCTGGTCGACGCCGGCCATGATCTTGAGCACGGTCGACTTGCCGGCGCCGTTCAGGCCGAGCAGGCCGATCTTGGCCCCCGGGAAGAACGAGAGCGAGATGTCCTTGATGATCTGGCGCTTGGGCGGGACCGTCTTGGACACGCCGTTCATGGTGTAGATGTACTGCATGGGGGCTCCGTGGAGGCGCGCGCGGGCGCCTGCGCCGGGCAGGGCCGCGAAAAGGGGTTCCGGGATCGGCGAATTATAAAGCCCTCTCCCATCGGGAGAGGGCTGGGGATGAGGGTTCGGGTGAAATCGCGCATCGTGAGCCATCGAACCCTCAGCCGGCGCTTCGCGCCACCTCCTCCCGGGGGAGTGGGGAACGGCCCGAGCTAAACTGGCAGCCCGACTCCACCCGGAACCAGCCGCATGTACTCCCGCGCCGACCTGATCGCAGGCTTCGACCCCGAACTCGCGGCGGCCATCGCCGGCGAGAACCGCCGCCAGGAAGACCACGTCGAGCTGATCGCCTCCGAGAACTACGCCAGCCCGCGGGTCATGGAGGCGCAGGGCAGCCAGCTCACCAACAAGTACGCCGAGGGCTACCCGGGCAAGCGCTACTACGGCGGTTGCGAGTTCGTGGACATCGCCGAGCAGCTCGCCATCGATCGCTGCAAGCAACTCTTCGGCGCCGACTACGCCAACGTGCAGCCGCATTCCGGCTCGCAGGCCAACCAGGCCGTGTACTTCGCCCTGCTGAACCCGGGCGACAGGATCCTCGGCATGTCGCTGGCGCACGGCGGCCACCTCACCCACGGCGCCAAGGTGAACGCCAGCGGCAAGCTGTTCGACGCGGCGCAGTACGGCGTGAACGATGCCGGCCTGATCGATTACGACGAGGTCGAGCGCCTCGCGCTGGAGCACAAGCCGAAGATGCTCGTCGCCGGGTTCTCCGCCTACTCGCAGGTGGTGGACTGGGCGCGGATGCGCGCCATCGCCGACAAGGTCGGCGCCTACCTGTTCGTGGACATGGCCCACGTCGCCGGCCTCGTCGCCGCCGGCGTGTACCCGAACCCGGTGCCGCACGCGCACATGGTCACCTCGACCACGCACAAGACCCTGCGCGGCCCGCGCGGCGGCATCATCGTCGCCAGCCGCGAGGGCGCGGGCGAGCAGTTCGACGAGATCTGCAAGAAGCTGCAGTCGATCGTGTTCCCCGGCATCCAGGGCGGTCCGCTGATGCACGTGATCGCGGCCAAGGCGGTGGCGTTCAAGGAAGCGCTGCAGCCGGAGTTCAAGGCCTACCAGCAGCAGGTGGTGAAGAACGCGCAGGCGATGGCGAACGCGATCATCGCGCGCGGCTACAAGATCGTGTCCGGCGGCACCCAGAACCACCTGATGCTGGTCGACATGATCGGCAAGCCGGTGTCCGGCAAGGACGCGGAGGAGGCGCTGGGCAAGGCGCACATCACCGTGAACAAGAACGCCGTGCCGAACGATCCGCGCAAGCCGTTCGTGACCAGCGGCCTGCGCATCGGCACGCCGGCGGTCACCACCCGCGGCTACAAGGAAGCCGATTGCGTGGCGCTGGCGAACTGGATCTGCGACGTGCTCGACGCACCGGAGGACGAGAACGTGATCGCCGGCGTGCGCGCCAACGTCGAGAAGCAGTGCGCGCAGTTCCCAGTTTACGGATGATATTGCGCAGCATCATCGCGTGGGTTGTTCTTGCCGCCTCGACACTTCTTGCCGGCTGTAAAACTACCGTGCCCGCTACGACTTCAGGAGGGGGGCTGCCTTCTTCCGCTATAACGTCAAATGACCCGGCTTTAGCAGGAACAGGATGGGTTGCTAACCCTTGGGTTTGCCCGGAACCATCAATGCAACGAATTGATCCAGAGGCAGGTAAGGCGCGTGCGAATGGATGGCGCGAAGATATGTACCTCTATGGTCAGCCTGGTTATCAACCTCCACGGGTTTTGTTTCGCGCTCCGATTGCGGAGTATCCGAGGTCGATGGTTGAGAAAGGCTCTCCCGGCGAGGTCCTACTGCTACTGTTGATCGACGAGAATGGAAAAGTCGAACAAGCGGTGGTGGTTTGTTCGACGGATGATTCGTTTTCCAAAGTTGCTGTTTCTGCAGCAAAAAACAACCGCTACGCCCCCGCGATTTATGATGGGCGTGCGTTGAGAACTGCCGTATCTCTGCCGTACTCGTACAGGGTGTCTCCCTGATGCACTGCCCCTTCTGCCAGCACGTCGACACCAAGGTCATCGACTCGCGCGCGTCGGAAGACGGCGCGACGATCCGCCGCCGGCGCGAGTGCGAGGCCTGCGGCGAGCGGTTCTCCACGCTGGAAACGGTCGAACTCAAGCTGCCGGCGATCATCAAGGGCGACGGCCGGCGCGAGAACTTCGACGCGCGCAAGCTGCGCCTGAGCATGGAACGCGCGCTGCACAAGCGCCCGGTGTCGGAGGAACAGCTCGAGGCCGCGATCCGCTCGGTGGTGCACCAGGTGCGGATGAGCGGCGAACGCGAACTGCCGTCGCGCCGGATCGGCGATTTCGTGATGGCGGAGATGCGCAAGCTCGACCACGTCGGCTACGTGCGCTTCGCCTCGGTGTACCGCGCGTTCGAGGACGTCGCCGATTTCCGCGAGGAAATCGAGAAGCTCGAGCGCGACCTGCCCGGCGACGGCCAGTTGCCGCTGCTCGGCGCGGACGTGGTGCCGTTCGACAAGAACGTCGATCGCGGCAAGAAACGATGAAGGGCGGGAACCGGGAACGGGGAACCGGAAACCGGGAATGCAATCGTGGGACTGACAGGTTCGCCATCCCTGGAGTGCGTGCTCCCAGATGACATCCAACGACAACAACGCGAGTGCCCCGGTTTTGCCCGGTCCCCGCCCCCCGGTCCCCGGTCCCTGCTTCACCGCCACCGACCACGCGATGATGGCGCGCGCGCTGCGCCTCGCCGAACGCGGCGCGTACACGACCAAGCCGAACCCGATGGTCGGTTGCGTGATCGCGCGCGGCGACGAGGTCGTCGGCGAGGGCTGGCACCAGAAGCAGGGTGGGCCGCACGCCGAGGTCTTCGCGCTGCAAGCCGCCGGCGAACGCGCGCGCGGCGCCACCGCCTACGTCACGCTGGAACCGTGTTCGCACACCGGCAGCACCCCGCCGTGCGCGGATGCGCTGGTCGCGGCGGGCATCGCGCGCGTGGTCGCGGCGACGGGCGATCCCAACCCGCGGGTGGCCGGAAGCGGTTTCGCCAAACTGCGGGCCGCGGGCATCGCGGTCGAATCCGGGCTGATGGAAGGGCAGGCGCGCGAACAGAACCGCGGCTTCCTCTCGCGCATCGAACGCGGGCGGCCGTGGTTGCGGGTCAAGCTCGCGAGCAGCATCGACGGGCGCAGCGCGATGGCCAGCGGCGATTCGAAATGGATCAGCGGCGAGGCCTCGCGCCGCGACGTGCAGCACTGGCGCGCGCGTTCCGGCGCGATCCTCACCGGCGCGGGCACGGTGCTGAGCGACGACCCGCACCTCACCGTGCGCCTCGGCGACGACACCGCGTTCGTCCCGCCGCTGCGCGTGGTGCTCGATCCGGGCCTGGCCACCGTCGCGCGCGGGCACGTGCGCGAAGGCGGCGCGCCGACGCTGTACCTGCACGCGCCCGACGCCAAGCCGCCGCGCGACATGGGCGCCGAACACGTCGCGGTGCCGGTGCGGGGCGGGCGTTTCGACCTGGCCGCGGTGCTGCGCCTGCTCGGCGAGCGCGGCGTCAACGAGGCGCAGGTCGAGGCCGGCGCGACGCTGGCCGGGGCGTTCCTCGCCGACGGGCTGGTCGACGAGTTGCTGCTGTACGTCGCGCCGGTGATGCTGGGCGAACGCGCGCGCCCGCTGTTCGAGGGTTTGCACATCGACGCGATGACCGAGCGCCTGCGCATGCGCACCGTCGAAAGCCGCCGCATCGGCGACGACGTGCGCGTGCTGCTGCGGCCGGAGCCGTCGCCGGCGTGACCGCCGTGCAGTTCCGCGACCACTTCTCCGCGGTCGCGGCGCAGTACGCGCAGGCGCGGCCGGACTATCCGCTAGCGCTGTTCGACTGGATCGCCTCGATCGCGCCGGCGCGGGATCGATGCTGGGAAGCCGGCTGCGGCAGCGGGCAGGCGAGCCGCGGCCTCGCGCGGGTGTTCGCGCGCGTGCACGCCACCGACCCGAGCGCGGCGCAGATCGGCAACGCCCGCGGGCCGGCGAATGTGGATTTCGCGGTCGAGCCGGGCGAGGCCTGCTCGCTCGCCGACGCCAGCGCCGACGCGGCCTGCGTCGCGCAGGCGCTGCACTGGTTCGAGCTGCCGCGCTTCTTCGCCGAATGCGAACGCGTGCTGCGCCCCGGCGGCGTGCTCGTGGCCTGGGGCTACCAGGACATCGAACTCGACGCCGACATCGCCGACGCCAACGCCGCGCTGCAGGCGAGGATCCGCGACGACTGGCCGCCGGAACGGCGCTTCATCGACGAAGGCTATGCGTCGTTCGATTTCCCGTTCGAACCCATCGCCGCGCCCGCGTTCGAATTGCGCGCGGAATGGACCCTGCCGCGCCTGCTCGGCTATTTCTCCAGCTATTCGGCGAGCAAGCGCCACCGCGAACGCCGCGGCGAGGATCCGGTCGCGCTGCACGCCGAAGCGCTGGCCGCGGCGTGGGGCGACCCGCTGCGCGAGCGCACGGTGCGCTGGCCGCTGTTCGTGCACGCGCGCAGGAAGCCCGCCGGGGCGGCGGCGCCCGGCTGCGCGAAACGGGACTGACTAGGGCGCGGCCCGGCGAAGGGCAAATCGGCCGCGGATGCTAGAATGCGCCGCCGGTATCCCGGCACCACAACTCGAAACGTCTTCAGGGCGGGGTGCGATTCCCCACCGGCGGTAGGCGCGAGGATCCTCGCGCGAGCCCGCGAGCGCCGCCATCCGCCACGGGTGGCGGGTCAGCAGATCCGGTCCGATGCCGGAGCCGACGGTCACAGTCCGGATGAAAGAAGACCGCCGCGCACCCTTCCGGGTTGCGCCCGCGCCGCCCTGTCTGCGTTCGAACCATGCGAGGGCAGGACCGTCATGTTCACCGGATTGATCGAAGGCGTCGGCACGTTGGCCGCGCGAGAAGCCCGCGGCGGCGACGCGCGCCTGCGCATCGGCGTCGGCACGCTGCCATTCGACAACGTGCAGCTGGGCGAAAGCATTTCGGTCAACGGAACCTGCCTGACCGTGGTCGCGTTCGACGAAACCGGCTTCGAGGCCGATGCCTCGAACGAAACGCTGGCGCTGACCACGCTGGGCGCGCTGCCGGTCGGGCGCGCGCTCAACCTCGAGCGCGCGATGCGGCCCGGCGACCGCCTCGGCGGGCACCTGGTCAGCGGCCACGTCGACGGCGTCGGCACCGTGCGCGCGACGCGCGACGACGCGCGCGCGCAGCGCTGGTCGTTCGCCGCGCCAGCGCCGCTGCGGCGCTACATCGCGGCGAAAGGCTCGATTTGCGTCGATGGCGTCAGCCTGACCGTGAACGCGGTCGATGGCGAGGGCTTCGAGGTCGCGCTGGTGCCGCACACGCTGGCGCACACCGCGTTCGGCGCCACGTCCGTCGGCGACGACGTCAACCTCGAGGTCGACCTGGTCGCGCGTTACGTCGAACGACTGCTGCAGGAACGCAACGCATGAGCTTCGCATCCATCCCCGAACTGCTCGAGGAACTGCGCGCCGGGCGCATGGTCGTGATCGTCGACGACGAGGACCGCGAGAACGAGGGCGACCTGATCATGGCCGCGGAGCTGGTCAAGCCCTCCGACATCAATTTCATGGTCACGCACGCGCGCGGCCTGGTGTGCCTGTCGCTGACCCGCGAGCGCTGCCGCCAGCTCGGGCTGCCGCCGATGGTGCGCGACAACACCTCGCCGCACGGCACCAACTTCACCGTGTCGATCGAGGCCGCCGAAGGCGTGACCACCGGCATCAGCGCCTACGACCGCGCGCACACCGTGCGCACCGCGGTGCGTCCGGACGCGAAGCCGCAGGACCTGTCGCAGCCGGGGCACATCTTCCCGCTGCAGGCGCAGCCCGGAGGCGTGCTCAACCGCGCCGGCCACACCGAGGCCGCGAGCGACCTCGCGCTGCTCGCCGGGTTCGAGCCGGCCGGCGTGCTGGTGGAGATCCTCAACCCCGACGGTTCGATGGCGCGGCGCGCGCAGCTCGAGGACTTCGCGCGCGAGCACGGCCTGAAGATCGGTTCGATCGAGGATTTGATCCGCCATCGCCTCGCCACCGAGCACACCATCGAGCGCGTGGACGAGCGCACGGTCGAGACCGCGCACGGGCCGTTCCTGCTGCGCACCTACCGCGACCGCATCGGCCACGGCCTGCATTTCGCCCTGCTGCGCGGCGAGGCCGACGCCTCGGCGCCGACGCTGGTGCGCGTGCACATGCAGAACGTGCTGTCGGACGCGCTGCACTGGCGGCGCGCGGATTTCGGCCCGGCGACCGACGAGGTGCTGGCCGCGATCGCGCGCGAAGGCCGCGGCGCGCTGGTCGTGCTCGGCGCGGAGCCCGGCGTCGAGGCGCTGCTCGCGCGCCTGCACGAGGCGCACGCCGAGGCGCCGACGGCGACCGCGCCGCGCGGCGCGCTGGCCGACTGGCGGCGCAACGGCGCCGGCAGCCAGATCCTCGCCGAACTGGGCCTGGGCAAGCTGCGCGTGATCGGCACCCCGCGCCGCCAGGTCGGGCTCGGCGGCTTCGGCCTCGAGGTCGTGGAATACCTCGAACTGCCGCCGCGTTAGACTGGCGGCCCGCCGCGACGACCCCGACCATGCCGCATTACGAAGGCGACCTGCGTGCCCGCGACGGCGCGCGCTTCGCGATCCTCGCCAGCCGCTGGAACCCGCGCATCACCGATGCGCTGGTCGCCGGCGCGCGCAAGGCCTTCGCCGACCACGGCGTGGCCGAAGGCGTGGTCGACGTGGTGCGCGTGCCCGGCGCCTGGGAACTGCCGCTGGCCGCGGCCAGGCTCGCCGCCGCGCGTTCGCACGTGGCCATCGTCGCGCTCGGCTGCGTCGTTCGCGGCGACACCCGCCATTACGAACAGGTCGCGGACGATTGCGCCGACGGGCTGATGCGGGTCGCGCTCGACCATGGCGTGCCGGTGGCCAACGGCGTGCTCGCGGTCGAAGTGCACGAGGACGCGGAAAAACGCGCCGGCGGCAGCCATGGCAACAAGGGCGAGGAAGCCGCGCTGGTGGCGATCGAGATGGCGAACCTGCTGGAGCGATTGGCATGAACCAGCGCCGCCGCCCCGATGGCGTCGATCCGGTGCTGCGCGGACGCGCGCGCCGTCGCGCGCTGCAGGCGATCTACGCGTGGCAGGTCGCCGGCGGCGACGCGCGCCAGGTGATCGCCCAGTTCGCGCACGAACAGGCGCGCGAAATCGCCGACCTCGAATACTTCGAGGACCTGGTGCGCGGGGTGATCGGTCGCGTCGCCGGGCTCGACGATGCGCTCGCCCCCTACCTCGACCGGGAGATCACGCAGGTCGATCCGATCGAACGCGCGGCGCTGCGCATCGCCGCCTACGAACTGCTGCATCGCCCGGACGTGCCGTACCGGGTGGTGATCAACGAGGCGATCGATTCGACCAAGCGCTTCGGTTCCGAACACGGCCACACCTACGTCAACGGCGTGCTCGATCGCGCCGCCGCGGCCTGGCGCGCGCCGGAAGCGGATGTCGCGAAGAAATAAGCTCGTCATTCCGAACGCAGTGAGGAACCTGCTTTGGCTTTTCGACTCTTCCGGCAGGAGGGCAAGGGCAGAAGCAGGTCCTTCGCTGCGCTCAGGATGACAACGCATGATTGAATTCGACCTGATCGCGCGCATCCACGCGCGCTGCGCCACGCGTCCCGATGTGGCGCTCGGCATCGGCGACGACGCGGCGCTGCTGCGGCCCGCGCCCGGCATGCAGCTCGCGGTCGCGATGGACACGCTCAACGCCGGCGTGCACTTCCCCGAAGCCACCTCGCCGGCGGACATCGGCTGGAAGGCGCTGGCGGTGAACCTCTCCGATCTCGCCGCGATGGGCGCGACGCCGGCATGGTGCACCCTGTCGCTATCGCTTCCCGAAGCCGATCCCGTATGGGTCGAGGCCTTCCTCGACGGCTTCCTCGAACTCGCGAACGCGCACGGCGTCGCCCTGGTCGGCGGCGATACCACGCGCGGGCCGTTGTCGGTATGCGTGACCGCGCATGGCTTCGTCGAAGCCGGTTCGGCGCTGCTGCGTTCCGGCGCGCGCGCCGGCGACGACATCTGGGTCAGCGGCACGCTCGGCGATGCCGCCGGCGCCTTGGTAAAAGGGGGTCAGAGTGGGTTTTCGCGAACCAAAACCCACTCTGACCCCCTTTTGTTCCTTTTGTTCCGCCTCGACCGGCCGACGCCGCGCGTCGCGCTCGGGCGCGCGCTGCGCGGCATCGCGACGTCCTGCATCGACGTTTCCGATGGCCTGCTCGCCGATCTCGGCCACGTCTGCGCGGCAAGCGGCGTCGGCGCGGAAGTCGAACTCGCGTCCTTGCCGCTGTCGCCGGCGTTGCGATCCGCGTTCGACGAAGACATGCGCCGCGCGTTGCAGGCCACCGGCGGCGACGATTACGAACTGTGCTTCACCGCGCCGGAATCGGCGCGTACCGATGTCGAACAGGCCGCGCGCAACGCGGGCGTCGCGGTCGCGCGCATCGGTCGCGTTGTCGCGGGCGGCGGCGTGGCCGCGTTCGACGCCGACGGAAACCCATGGACGCCATCACGGACGGGTTACGCGCACTTCGCCTGAGCGTCCTTCGCGTTGCCGCGCAAGCCATTGGTCACGATGCCGACGGGCACTGCCGCATCCGGGCCGCCACGCGCAGGCTGTGGGCACCCTCCCGATGCGGAAGCGACGCGATGTTCCGGAAAATCCTGGTTGGACTGGCGCTGGTGGCGATGCTGTGCGCGGTCGGCGCGTCGGGTTACCAGTTCGGCAAGTACCTGCGGGAACGCGATCGCGCCGCGGACGTGCGGCCGGGCTGACGCGGGCGCTCAGGCGTCGTCGGCGCGGAACGCGTCGCGCAGCCAGTTCAGTCGCGGCGCATCCGGATCGCCGGCGGCCTCGACCACGTCGAAGCGACAGGGCAGTTCCGCGAACTGCGGATGCCCGAGCAGGAAGCGTTGCGCCGCGCGCACCAGCTTCCGGCGCTTCGCCACGTCCACTGAGGCCGCGCCGCCGCCGTGGCCGTCGCTGCGGCGATGCCGCACCTCGACGAACACCAGCGTCGCGCCGTCGCGCATGACCAGGTCGAGTTCGCCATCGCGGTAGCGCGCGTTCGCGGCGACCGTGGACAGGCCTTTTCCCTGCAGGAAGGCGGCCGCGGCGCGCTCGATCCGCGCGCCGATCGCGTTGCGGTCCGCGGCCTCAGCCGCCCGCGTTCGCATCGGCATGGAACACCGCCCACGCCGGCGTGCGCAGCACGTTGCCGAAGCCGTCGATGCGCAGCGTGCCGGTCGCGCCCGGCAATTCCGCGCCGTTGGCGGTGGGGAGGTATTCGAGCCACGCGCACACGCGCCAGGCGTCGTAGCCGAACGCGAACAGCTTCGCCGCCGCGCCGCGCGCGGTCGGCAGGTTCGCCGCGACCGTGGCCTGCGGCGGCAGGCCCGGCGCGCCGCCGACGCCCCAGGCTTCGGTCGGGTAGCGGATGCCGTCGAGCGCGGCGTCGCCCGCGTCCTTGCCGGTGCCGGACACGATCTGCGAAGTCGCGAGTTTCGGCACCATCGCCAGTCCGGCGAGGGCGAGGCGCGGCACCACCGCGCGCGCGCTGCTGCCCTTGAGCGCGATGAACACCGCATCGACGCCGCCGGGCTTGGCGGCGAACGCGGCGAAATCGGGCGTGGCCTCGTTCGCCACGCCGGCGATGGCGCCGCCGCGCGCGGCGAAGGTTTCGCGGAACGCATCCATCGCGCGGCGCTGCACGTCTTCGCCGCCGGCGACCAGCAGCACGTGGCGTGCGCCGTTGTCGTAGAGGCTGTCGGCGGCGGCGATGCCCTCGTCCTCGGGCGACAGCGCGAAGCTCGCGTTGCCGGCCGGCGGCCGCGCTTCGCCGCGGTTCAGCGCCAACACCGGCACCGGCAGCGAGGCGCGCGAGAACAGCGTGGTCACTTCGTCGCGGCCGAGCGGGCCGACCACGAAATCGTTGCCTTCGGCCACGGCCTTGTCGTACGCGGCCTGCACCCCGCCGGCGGTGTCGTAGAAGCGCAGTTCCGGGCGCCGGCGAGATTCGCCGTAGTAGGCGGCGAGGAACCCGTCGCGCACCGGCGAGGCCGCGACCGCGAGGCCGCCGGTCAGCGGCAACAGCACCGCGAGATGCTGCGGCGGGCGGTAGCCGTCGCGGTCCGCGGGCGGGCGATCGCCGGCATCGAAGCGCCAGTCGCCGCGCGCGAACGGATGCGGCAGCGGCAGGCCGCGCGCGATCAGCGCCCGGCCGAGGAAGTTGTACAGCGGCTCCTCGGCCGGCGTGGCCGCGGCTTCCTTCGCCAGCGTGGCGTCGTCTAGGGTCGCCAACAGGCGCGAAATCGCGTCGGCGTTGTCGCGCCGCGCCTGGCCGGCGAGGGTGGCGTCCTGCGCCGCGCGCTGCGCGGCCTCGGCCACCGCGGCGCTGCGCACGTGGGCCTTGGGCCCGGAAACCTGCACGCTGGCGCAGCCGGCCACGAGCAGGGCCAGCGACAGCGCGAGCAACATCCTGTTGAAGAGCTGCCTGTTCAAGAGCCGCCTATTGAAGAGCTGCCTTGCGGGGAACATCCGTTTCATGCGTCCACCGGTTCCTGGGTGCTTCCGGTTAGGATTCTAGCGCCCCCACGATTCCACGGAACCCATGCCCGGCGCAGGCACGCTGCACGTCGTCGCGACCCCGATCGGCAACCTCGGCGACCTGTCGCCGCGCGCGCTGGAAGTGTTGCGCGCGGTCGCTGCGATCTGCGCCGAGGACACCCGGCACACCCGGCGCCTGCTCGCGCATTTCGGCATCGAACGGCCGCTGCTGGCGGTGCACGAGCACAACGAGGACGACGTCGCCGGGAAACTGGTCGAACGCCTGCTCGCCGGCGAATCGCTGGCGCTGGTGTCGGACGCCGGCACGCCGCTGGTCAGCGACCCGGGGTTCCGCCTGGTGCGCGCCGCGCGTGCAGCCGGAATCGCGGTCAGTCCGGTGCCGGGCGCGTGCGCGTTCGTCGCCGCGCTCTCCGTCGCCGGGCTGGCCAGCGACCGCTTCGTGTTCGAGGGCTTCCTCCCGGCCAAGGCCGCGGCACGGCGCGAACGCCTCGCCTCGCTCGCGGGCGAAACGCGCACCCTGGTGTTCTACGAATCCGCGCATCGCATCGAGGACGCGCTGGCCGATTGCGTCGTCGTCTTCGGCGCGGAGCGGCCGGCGGTGCTCGCGCGCGAGCTGACCAAGCTGTTCGAAACCGTGCTCGACGGAACCCTGGGCGAACTGCAGGCGAAGGTGCAAGCCGATCCCGACCAGCGCAAGGGCGAATTCGTGCTGCTGGTGCAGGGCGCGGGCGAGGACGCCGAGGCGAAGGTCGCCGAAGGGCGGCGCCTGTACGCGAAACTGTGCGAACACCTCAAGCCTTCGCAGGCGGCCAAGCTCGCGGCCGAGCTGAGCGGGGCGCCGAGGAAGGCGCTGTACGGGGGCGAAGGCGGCTGAGCCGGTGGCATGAGACAATCGGCGTCGGCGGAGCCGGCCAGACAGTCGCGTCATCCCGTTTTCTTCGGAAGGCGTGGTGCCGAGGAAAGTCCGGGCTCCACAGGGCACGGTGCCAGGTAACGCCTGGGCGGCGCGAGCCGACGGAAAGTGCAACAGAAAGATACCGCCAGCTTCGGCTGGTAAGGGTGAAATGGTGCGGTAAGAGCGCACCGCGAGCCTGGCAACAGGCCGGCACGGCAAACCCCACCGGGAGCAAGGCCAAATAGGGACCTCATGACGTTGCCCGCGTCGGGTCCGGGTAGGCTGCTCGAGCGTATCGGCGACGGTGCGCCTAGAGGAATGACTGTCCACGACAGAACCCGGCTTACCGGCCGGCTCCGCCACTTTCCTCCCGGCCGGGCTTCAGCGCCCCGGCACGCGCAGCCATTCCGTATGCCGTTTCAGCGTGCGCAGCGCGATCCAGGCGACGAACCCGACCGCCAGCGCGCACAGCCACAGGTGCCCCGGCCCGAAGCGATGCGCGACGACGGAGTCGCTCGCGGTGTCGAGGATGAACATCGCCAGGACCACCGAAAAGGCGTTGTTGTATTCGCGCCGCAGCACGTTGCGCAGCGAGAACGGCAGGTCGGGCCGCTTCCACGACCGCAGGTTCGGGATGATCGCCGGCGTCGCGGCGGCCCAGTCCTCGTAGCCGCGGCCGAAGCGCGCGCGCAGGAATTGTTCTTCCGCGAACATGATCCGTTCGTAGTACATGCAGAAGCCGAGCAGGCACGCGACCGCCGGCCACCACGCGTGCACGAAGCTGATCGTGCCGAGGAAGATGAAGAAATTGCCGAGGTACAGGGGGTGGCGCACGACCGAATACAGGCCGGTGGTGTTGAGCGACGCGGCGCGTTGTTCGCGCGCGTTGCGGCCGGAAGTGTCCTTCGGGGCATGCCCGACCACGTGCGCGCGGATGCACAGCCCGAAGGTCGCGACCAGGAAGCAACCGAGTTCCCACAACTCGTCCACACGCCGGCTGCCGCCCAGGTAGCGATAGTGGCGCAAGTCGAGCAGGAGCACGGCAAGCGCGATCAGGGGCAGCCAGCCCCGCCAGCGGAACAGCCAGTTGCCGCTGCGTTCCAGTTCTTCGGCAAGCGCCACGACACGACCTCCGCGAGGGATCGGCCATCCTACGCTTCCGCCGTTCCCGGGCATGCTGCGCGGCGGCAAGGTTGGCGGGGCGCCGCGAAAGGCCCGCAGCGGTATCGTCCGGTCAACCCTCGTTGCGCAGCGACGTCTCGCCTGCGAACGCGCCGTTCGCCCCGAACCTGCGTTCGACGATGCGACCGCGGCCTTCGTGGTCGAGCATGACGAGGGTGCTGGCGCGGGTGCCGTAGGCGTCGCCGCGGATGAAGGCGGGCGACAGCCTGCGCTCCAGTTCGATGCCGATTCCGGTGTCGGGCAGTTCATGGTCCGCGGCGATGCGCTCGTCGGCCATGGCGTCCCACAGCGATCGCGGATCGTCGTCGCCGGCATCGATCCACGTCCGCAGTGCGGCCATGAGATGCCGGGTCTTCGGCCAGGGCGCATCGAGGCGGCCGTTGGAAATGCCGTGCACGCCCGGCGCGAGCGGTTCGCGCTGCAGCGGATGGTTGCCCAGGTGCCAGCAGCCTTCGCTGTCGGCCAGCAGCAGGTTGAACGGTGCGTGGCCTTGCGCGTTCGCATGCAGTTCCGCCGTCGTGGCCGCCGCATCTGCGGCGCCTGCGAGGAAGGCGACGGGCAGGGCGCCGCGCGAAGGGCCCGCATGCGGCTTGGCGAATCCGTCGCGGACGTTGGTGACCACCGCCAAGCGGCCGCGGGGGTCGATTCCCAGCCAGGTGCCGCCGGAGCGGAGGTCGCGCCCGGCGCGGATCCCGGAATCCGGCCAGCGGGCCAGCGCGGCGGTCGGGCGGGCGTGGAATTCGTCGCGGTTGCCGGCCAGCAGCAGCCGCCAGCGGGGGTGGGCGTTCCAGGCCAGGGCGACGACGCACATGTCCCATTGTGCCGCGCCCGCTCCCGGGCCATTCATTTTGCGGTGCAGCATGACCGGCCAGGCCCGCCGATCGGCATCGGCGGACCGCAGCCGGAATTGACCGAATCTCAAAATTTGAGATGAAACAGCAGCTTGTGGATAAAGTTTGAACAATTCTCTCAAGTGTTGCGCAAGTCATTGACGCGGCAAGTGAAATTTCCCTGAAACGAATGTTGACAAGCCCCGGGACGGTGCCTAATGTGGCGACTCGTGGGAAATCCGGGAAATCCGTGGTTTCCATTGGCCAGATTGGCCGTCTCATGACGGCTGGAGACGGATCGGGGCGATGTTCCAGGGCGAGACCGCGATCACCATCGACGACAAGGGCCGGCTGGCGATCCCGACCGCGTTCCGCGACGCCGTGGCCAAGGCCGGGAACCAGCTCGTCCTGACCTACAACCCGTTCGAGTCCGGTTGTCTGTACCTGTATCCGCAGCCGGTCTGGGAAAAGGTCCGCGACCAGGTCAATGCCTTGCCGCGTACGCGCAGCGTCAATCGCCAGTTGCAGTTGAAGCTCGTGGGCGCCGCGTGCTTCGTCGAACCCGACGGTAGCGGCCGCGTTTCGATTCCCGCATCGCAACGCAGCGCGTGCGGGCTGGAGAAGCGTGCGGTGTTGCTCGGCATGGGCGACAAGTTCGAATTGTGGAGCGAGCAGGCCCACCACGCGCAGATCCGGCAGACGCTGGGCGATGCCGACCTGGGCGAGGACCTGAACGGATTGCAGTTGTGACGCATGCCGCGGGCAAGACGCCTGCGCATGTGCCGGTGTTGTTCGCGCAGGTCATGGAGGGCCTGGCGGTGAGGGAAGAAGGGACTTACCTCGATGGCACGTTCGGACGCGGCGGACACGCGCGGGGCGTGCTGCAACGCTTGGGGCCGGGAGGCCGGTTGCTGCTGATGGACAAGGATCCCGAGGCGATCGCCGTGGCCAGCCGTGAATTCGGCGGCGACGGGCGCGTCGCGATCCATCGCGGCAGCTTCGCCGACCTCGCGCGCTGGAGCGCCGCCGACGCCGGCCTCGACGGCGTGCTGTTCGACCTCGGCGTGTCCTCGCCGCAGCTGGACGTGGCCGAGCGCGGCTTCAGCTTCGGCAAGGACGGTCCGCTGGACATGCGCATGGATCCGGAATCGGGCGAGAGCGCGGCCGAATGGCTGGCGCGCGCCGACGAGCGCGAGATCGCCGACGTGCTGTGGACCTATGGCGAGGAACGCCAGTCGCGCCGCATCGCCCGCGCGATCGTCGCGCGTCGCGTCGAGGCGCCGCTGTTGCGCACCGCGCAGCTCGCCGACCTGATCGCCTCGGTGGTGCCGCGCGGCGGCGACAAGATTCATCCCGCCACGCGCAGCTTCCAGGCGATCCGCATCTTCATCAACCGCGAGCTGGCCGACCTCGAGGCCGGGCTCGAAGCCGCGCACGCAAGGCTCGGCGCCGGCGGGCGGCTCGCGGTGATCAGCTTCCATTCGCTGGAAGACCGCATCGTCAAGCAGTTCATGGCCCGGCACGCGAAGGCGCCGCCGGCCAATCGCCGCATGCCGGTGGAAATCGCGTTCGTCCCGACCCTGCGCCTGGTCGGCGGCGCGCAACGCGCCGACGAGGCCGAAACCGCGGCGAACCCGCGCGCGCGCAGCGCGGTGCTGCGCGTGGCCGAACGCCTGCCGGCGGAGCGCGTCGCATGAACGCCGGCCGGATCCTGCTCGCGGTGCTGCTGGTCATGAACGTCGCCAGCGCGATCGGCGTGGTGTACGCGCGCCACGAGCACCGCCAGCTGTTCGTCGCGCTCGACCGGCTCACCCACGAACGCGACGAACTCAACATCGACTTCGGCCGCCTGCAGCTGGAGCAGGCGACCTGGGCGGAAAGCAACCGCGTCGACCAGATTGCGCGCACCAGGCTCGGGATGAAGTTCCCCGAGGGCGCGGAGATCGAGGTGGTGCGCCCATGAGCATGCTGCCGAAGAACCCGTTCGCCCGGCGCCAGCAGAAGCAGAACCCGGCGCGCACCGCGACGCCGGCGCGCCCGCGCGCGCAGCGCGGCGGCTTCAACCTGCGCGGGCGCCTGGCGCTGGTCTGCGGCGGCCTGGGCCTGTGTTCGCTGGCGCTGATCGGGCGCGCGGTCGACCTGCAGCTGGTCGACAACGAGTTCTACCGCAAGCAGGGCGACGAGCGCTTCCTGCGCGAACTCGAGATCCCGACCACGCGCGGCATGATCACCGACCGCAACGGCGAGCCGCTCGCGGTGTCGACGCCGGTCGAATCGATCTGGGCGAACCCGCAGGAGCTTTCGCGCAACCCCGACCGCCTGCCGGAACTGGCGCGCGCGCTCGGCGTGCCCGCCGATTACCTGACGCGCAAGGTCCTGCAGCGTTCGGACAAGGAGTTCATGTGGCTGCAGCGGCGGATGAACCCCGCCGTGGCCAGGCGGATCGTCGCGCTCGACATCCCGGGCGTGTTCTCGCAGCGCGAATTCCGCCGCTTCTACCCGCAGGGCGAGGCGCTGGCGCACGTGCTCGGCTTCACCAACATCGACGACGAAGGGCAGGAGGGGGTCGAACTCGCGTTCGACGACTGGCTGCGCGGCAAGCCGGGGATGGAGAAGGTGATCCGCGACCGCCGCGGGCGCATCGTCGAGAACGTCGACCTGGTGCAGCCGGCGACGCCGGGGCGCGACCTCACCCTCAGCATCGACCGGCGCATCCAGTACCTGGCCTACCGCGAGCTCAAGCGGCAGCTGCTGGAAAGCGGCGCGAGCAGCGGCTCGGCGGTGGTGCTCGACATCGCCACCGGCGAGGTGCTGGCGATGGCGAACGTGCCCTCGTTCAACCCGAACGCGGTGGAAACCGGCAATCGCGACGCGCACCGCAACCGCGCGATCACCGACACGTTCGAACCGGGTTCGACCGCCAAGCCGTTGACCGTCGCCGCGGCGCTGGAAGCGGGCGTGATCACCCCGCACACGCTGTTCAACACCAGCCCGGGCTGGATCCCGAACGGCAAGTACCGCACCACCGACACCCACAACTACGGCACGCTCGACACCACCGGCGTGATCCGCAAGAGCTCGAACGTCGGCGCGTCGCTGATCGCGCGGCGCCTGAGCGACCAGCAGTTCTACGACTTCTTCCACAAGATGGGTTACGGCGCCAGCACCCACAGCGGGTTCCCGGGCGAATCGCCGGGTTCGTTGCCCGCGCCGTCGCGCTGGAGCGGCACCAGCAAGCAGACCATGTCCTACGGCTACGGCATGTCGGTCACGCCGCTGCAGGTCGCGCGCGCGTACGCGGCCATCGCCAACGGCGGGCGCGCGATCCAGCCGACCTTCGTCAAGGGCGAACGCAACGAACCGGTGCAACTCCTCGACCCGAAGATCGCGGGCGAGGTGATGAAGATGATGCAGACGGTCACCGAGCCCGGCGGCACCGCGACGCAGGCCGCGATCCTCGGCTACCACGTCGCCGGCAAGACCGGCACCTCGCGCGTGGCCCATGCCGGCGGTTATTCGCGCGAGTACACGGCGTTCTTCGCCGGCGTGGTGCCGGTGGACAACCCGCGCTTCGCGATGGCGGTGGTGATCAAGAATCCCACCCAGGGCTCGTACTACGGCGGCCTGGTCGCGGGCCCGGTCTTCCACAACGTGATGGAAGGCGCGCTGCGGCTGATGGACGTGCCGCCCGACGACATCGACGCCTGGCTCGCCGCGCAGTCCGCGGCGGAAGCGAAGGCGCGCGGCGGCAAGCCCGCGCCCGCGGTGGCGGCGGCGCCGGTCGATGGCGGGCCGGGCAACGACGACGTGCAGGCGGTGACGCCGTGAGCCGCGCGATGCTGCTCGCCGAACTGCTGCCGGATGTCGCCGGCATCCCGGGCGAACTGGTGATCACCGGCCTGGTGCAGGACAGCCGCCAGTTGGCCCCGGGCGATGCGTTCGTCGCGGTGCTTCCCGCGCGGCAGGAAGTGCCGTCCACGCACGGGCTCAACTTCGCCGCGCAGGCGCGCGCCGCCGGCGCCAGCGCGATCCTGTTCGAACCGCCGGCGCCGGCGAACATCGCGGTGCCCGTCGATGCGATCGCGGTTCCCGGCCTGGTTTCGCGCATGGGCGAGATGGCCGACCGCTTCCACGGCGAACCCTCGCGCGCGATGCGCGTGGTCGGCGTCACCGGCACCAACGGCAAGACCTCCACCGTGCAATTGCTGGCGCAGGCGTGGACGCTGCAGGGCCGGCGCGCGGGCACCATCGGCACGCTCGGCGCGGGCCTGTACGGCGCGACCGCGCTGACCGGCTTCACCACGCCGCTGGTGCTGCAGGTGCACGCGCTGCTCGCCGGCCTGCGCGACGCCGGCGCGGACGCGGTGGCGATGGAGGTGAGCTCGCACGCGCTCGACCAGGGCCGCACCGACCACGTGCGCTTCGAGGTCGCCGCGTTCACCAACCTCACCCGCGACCACCTCGACTACCACGGCGACATGGCCGCCTACGCCGCGGCGAAAGCGAAGCTGTTCGCGTGGCCGGGCCTGCGCGCGGCGGTGTTGAACCTCGACGATGCCTTCGGCCGCGAACTGTTCGCGGCGTTGCCGGCATCGGTGCGCGCCATCGGCGTCAGCGCCGCCGGCCGCGAGGACGCGGACATCCGCGCGGAAAACCTCAACCTCGACGGCAACGGCATCGGCTTCGAGCTCGTGGCCGACGGCGTGCGCCATCGCGTCGCCTCGCCGCTGCTCGGCCGCTTCAACGCCGACAACCTGCTCGCGGTCGCCGGCGTGCTGCGCGCGCTCGGCGCCGAACCCGCGGCGATCGCGTCGCTGCTGTCCGAACTGCAGCCCATCCACGGCCGCATGAACCGCCTCGGCGGCAACGGCAAGCCGGTGGTGGTGGTCGATTACGCGCACACGCCCGATGCGCTGGAACAGGCGCTGTCCTCGCTGCGCGCGCACGCGCACGGACGCTTGCTGTGCGTGTTCGGCTGCGGCGGCGAACGCGACGCCGGCAAGCGCCCGCAGATGGCGGCGATCGCCGAACGCCTCGCCGACGGCGTGATCGTCACCGACGACAACCCGCGCGGCGAGGACGGCGACGCCATCGTCGCCGACATCCTGCGCGGCTTCGCCGATGCCTCGCGCGTGCTGGTCGAACGCGACCGCGCGCGCGCGATCGGGCTGGCGGTCGATGCCGCCAACGCCGACGACATCGTGCTCGTCGCCGGCAAGGGCCACGAGCCCTACCAGGAAATCGCCGGCGTGCGCCATGCGTTCGACGACACCGAGGTCGCGAAGGCGGCACTGGAGCGGCGCGCATGAAGCCGCTTCGGCTCGCGCAGCTCGCGCAATGGTGCGCCTCCCCCGCAGGCGGGGGAGGGAGGCGAGCGCGCAGCGCGAGCGGGAGGGGGCGTCTTGTTCGTGGCGCTGAAGGGCGGGAACTTCGACGGCCACGAACACGTCGCCAACGCCGCGGCGCGCGGTGCGGTCGCCGCACTCGTCTCGCGCGAGCTCGAAATCGATCTTCCGCAGGTGGTGGTCGCCGACACCGAACGCGCGCTGGGCGCGTTCGCCGCCGCCATGCAGGAACGGCGCGCCACGAAAGTGCTCGCGGTCACCGGCAGCAACGGCAAGACCAGCGTGAAATCGCTGCTGCTGGCGATCCTCGCGCACGCCGGGGAGGCCTACGCCAACCCCGGCAACCGCAACAACGAGATCGGCCTGCCGCTGGCGGTGATCGAAGCGCCCGACGACGCCGATTTCGCGGTGTACGAGATGGGCGCGGGCAAGCCCGGCGACATCGCCTACCTCACCGGCATCGCGCGGCCCGACGTCGCGCTGGTGAACAACATCGCGCCCGCGCACCTCGAGCGCATGGGCAGCCTGCTCGGCGTCGCCGACACCAAGGCCGCGATCTACGACGCGCTGCCGGCGCAGGGCGTCGCGGTCATCAACGCCGACGACGCGTTCGCGCCATTCTTCGAACAGCGCGTCTTCGCCGATCGCGCGCAAGGCCGCCGCATCCTCCGCTTCGGCCTCGACGCCAGCGCCGAGGTCACCGCGCGCGACATCGTGGCGAACGCGGACGGATCGGAATTCACCCTGGCCACGCCGGCCGGGGAAACGCGGATCGAACTCGCGCTTCCCGGCCGCCACAGCGTGCGCAATGCGCTCGCCGCGGCAGCGATGGCGCTGGGCGCGGGCGTGCCGCTGGACGCGATCCGCGCCGGGCTCGGCGAAGCGCGCGCGGTCGCCGGCCGGCTCGTGCGCCACCGCCTCGGCAACGGCGCGCTGCTGATCGACGACAGCTACAACGCCAACCCCGGTTCGCTCGACGCGGCCATCGACATGCTCGCCTCCGCCGGCGGCGAAGCATGGCTGGTGCTCGGCGACATGCGCGAACTCGGCGCCGACGCCGAAGCGCTGCATGCGGCCGCGGGCCGGCGCGCGAAGGCCGCGGGCATCGCGCGGCTGTATGCGCTCGGCCCACTGAGCGCGGCGACGGCCGAAGCCTTCGGCGCGGGTGCGCGCCATTTCGATTCGCACCAGGCGCTGGCCGATGCATTGAAAGCCGGGATCGGGGATTGGGGATCGGGGATGGGGAAAAGCGGCGCTTCGGCGAATCCCGAATCCCGAATCGCGGCTCTCGGCATCCTGGTGAAAGGCTCGCGCGGCAGCGCGATGGACCGCGTGGTCGCGATCCTGCTCGAGGGGGAATCGAAGCATGCTGCTTGAACTGACCCGCTGGCTGGAACAGCTGCAGCGCCTGTTCGGGCTGTTCAACTACCTCACCTTCCGCGGCATCCTCAGCGCGCTCACCGCGCTGTCGCTGTCGCTGTGGTGGGGCCCGGCGATGATCCGCAAGCTGGCCGAATTCAAGGGCCAGCCGATCCGCACCGACGGCCCGCAGACGCACTTCACCAAGGCCGGCACGCCGACCATGGGCGGCGCGCTGATCCTGCTGACGGTGCTCGCCTCGGTGCTGCTGTGGGCCGACCTGCGCAACAAGTACGTGTGGGTCGTGCTCGCGGTGATGATCGGCTTCGGCGCGATCGGCTGGTACGACGACTGGGTGAAGATCGTCCGCCGCGACCCGAACGGGATGAAGTCGCGCTGGAAGTACCTGTGCCAGTCGCTGCTCGGGCTCGCCGCCGGCATCTACCTCTACGCCTACGCCGACGTGCCGGCCGCGACCACGTTCTACGTGCCGCTGTTCAAGTCGGTGGCGCTGCCGCTGGCGGGCATCGGCTTCGTCGCCATCGCCTATTTCTGGATCGTCGGCTTCTCCAACGCGGTCAACCTCACCGACGGCCTCGACGGCCTCGCGATCATGCCGTCGGTGCTGGTCGCCTGCGCGCTCGGCATCTTCGCCTACGCCTCGGGCCACGCCGAATTCTCCAGGTACCTGCAGATCCCGTCGGTGCCCGGCGCGGGCGAGCTGGTGGTGATCTGCGCCGCGATCGCCGGCGCCGGCCTCGGCTTCCTGTGGTTCAACACCTATCCGGCGATGGTGTTCATGGGCGACATCGGCGCGCTCGCGCTGGGCGCCGTGCTCGGCACCATCGCGGTGATCGTGCGCCAGGAACTGGTGCTGGTGATCATGGGCGGCATCTTCGTCATCGAAACGCTGTCGGTGATGATCCAGGTGGCCTCGTTCAAGCTCACCGGCAAGCGCGTGTTCCGGATGGCGCCGATCCACCACCACTTCGAGCTCAAGGGCTGGCCGGAGCCGCGCGTGATCGTGCGCTTCTGGATCATCTCGGTCGTGCTCGTCCTCGTCGGCCTCGCCACGCTGAAGGTGCGCTGATGGAAGAAATCCGCCAGGCGACGAGGCTGGACGCGATCGAAGGGCGCTTCGACCCGTGGCTGCTGGGCGCGTCGATCGCGCTGGCCTGCTTCGGCGTGGTCATGGTCGCGTCCAGTTCCATCGCCATCGGCGAAGGCCTGCACGTCGGGCCGTTCTACTTCCTCGAGAAGCACCTGATGTTCCTCGCCGGCGGCGTCGTGCTGGCGCTGGTCGCGATGCGCACCGAGCTCAAGCAGGTCGAGAAGTACAACCAGATCCTGCTGCTCGCCTGCTTCGCGTTGCTGCTGCTGGTGTTCGTGCCGGGGCTGGGCGTGCGCGTCAACGGCGCGCGGCGCTGGGTGAACCTGCTGGTGCTGCGCTTCCAGGTGGTGGAGGCGGTGAAGGTGATGTACATCGTGTGGCTCTCGAGCTACCTCGTGCGCTTCCGCGACGAGGTCAATGCGACCTGGGGCGCGATGCTGAAGCCGCTCGGCGTCGCGACGGCGCTGGTCGCGCTGCTGATCCTGCAGCCGGACTTCGGTTCGCTCTCGCTGATCCTCGCGATCACCGCCGGCATGCTGATCCTCGGCGGCGTGCACTTGCCGAAGATGGCGGCGCCGGTGGTGGTCGGCCTGCCGATCCTCGCCGCGATCGCCATCGCCGAACCCTACCGCATCCGCCGCTTCACCTCGTTCTGGAACCCGTGGTCGGATCCGTTCGACAGCGGCTACCAGCTCACCAATGCGCTGATGGCGGTGGGCCGCGGCGAATTCTGGGGCGTCGGCCTCGGCGGCTCGGTGCAGAAGCTGTCGTACCTGCCGGAGGCGCATACCGACTTCATCATGGCCGTGATCGCCGAGGAACTCGGTTTCTTCGGCGTGTGCCTGGTCGTCGCGCTGTACGCGCTGCTCGCCGGCCGCGCGTTCTGGGTCGGCTACAAGTGCGTGGAGATGCGGCGGCATTTCGCCGGCTACATCGCGTTCGGCATCGCGCTGTGGATGAGCCTGCAGAGCTTCGTCTCGATCGGCGTGAACTTCGGCCTGCTGCCGACCAAGGGCCTGACCTTGCCGCTGATTTCCTCGGGCGGCTCCAGCGTGCTGATGACCTGCGCCGCGCTCGGCCTGTTGCTGCGCGTCTCCTACGAATACGAACGCGCGCAGCGCCAAGTCGCGCTGCTGCGCGGCGAAGCGCAGCGCGCGTCGGCCGGTTCGCCGGCGACCGCGCAGCCCGCGCCGGCGGATGTCGCGCCGGTGCGCGGCACCAGCCGCCTGCGCTCGCGGATCGAACCCGTGCTGGGCGCGAGGAAGGGCGCATGAGCATTCATGCGAATCCCTCGCAAAAGCCCGCAGGTCCATGTGCGGAGTCTTCAAATAACGCGCCCGTGATGATCCTCGCCGGCGGCACCGGCGGCCACATCTTCCCCGGCCTCGCGGTCGCGGCGGCGTTGCGCGCGCGCAGCGTGCCGGTGGCGTGGCTCGGCGCCGATGGCGCGATGGAAACGCGGCTGGTGCCGCAGCACGGCATCGAACTCGACACCATCGCGGTCAAGGGCTTGCGCGGCAAGGGCATCGCCACCTTGCTCGGCGCGCCGGTACGGGTGCTGGCCGCGGTGCGCGCCGCCGCGCGCGTGCTGCGCGCGAAGCAGCCGCGCGCGGTGCTGAGCTTCGGCGGCTACGCCTCCGGTCCTGGCGGCATCGCCGCGCGCCTCGCCGGCCTGCCGCTGCTGGTGCACGAACAGAACCGCGCGCCGGGGCTGACCAACCGCGTGCTGTCGAAATTCGCGCGTCGGGTGCTGGTCGGTTTCCCGCAGACCTTCGCCGGCGAGGAAGTCGTGGGCAACCCGGTGCGCACCGAGATCGCCGCGATCGCGCCGCCGGCGCAGCGCTTCGCCGGCCGCGCTGGCGCGCTGCGCCTGCTCGTGCTCGGCGGCAGCCAGGGCGCGCGCGCATTGAACGCCGCGGTGCCGCAGGCGATCGCATCGTTGCAGGGAATCGCGTTCGATATTCGCCACCAATGCGGCGAGAAGATGCTCGATGACGCGCGCCGCGCCTACGCGGATGCGAACGTCGCCGCGTCCGTCGAACCCTTCATCGCCGACATGGCCGCGGCCTACGCCTGGGCCGACCTCGTGGTCTGCCGCGCCGGCGCGTTGACCCTGGCCGAACTCTGCGCCGCCGGCGTCGGCAGCGTGCTGGTGCCGTTCCCGCAGGCGGTCGACGACCACCAGACCCGCAACGCCGAATACCTGGTCGAACGCGGCGCGGCGCTGCTGTTCGCGCAGGACGCCCGGCTCGCGGACAACCTCGCGCAGGCCTTGCGCGGACTCGCCGCCGATCCGCAACGGCGCCTCGCCATGGCCGAGGCCGCGCGTTCCATCGCGCTGCCCGACGCCGCGGAAAAAGTCGCCGACATCGTGTTGCAGGAGGCCGCATGAAGCGCAACCTGCACGGCCGCCTGCAGCACAGCGGCGACCTCGCCAGCCAGCACCGGCGCGTGCATTTCGTCGGCATCGGCGGCGCCGGCATGAGCGGCATCGCCGAGGTGCTGTGCACGCTCGGCTACGAGGTCTCCGGTTCGGACAACGCCGACAACGCCGCGACCCGCCGCCTCGCCGCGCTCGGCGCGCGCGTGCTGCGCGGCCATGCCGCGGCGAACGTGCTCGGCGCCGACTGCGTGGTGGTGTCGAGCGCGATCCGGCCGGACAACCCGGAACTGATGGAAGCGCGCGCGCAACGCATCCCGATCGTGCCGCGCGCGGAAATGCTCGCGGAACTGATGCGCTTCCGCCGCGGCATCGCGGTCGCCGGCACCCACGGCAAGACCACCACCACCTCGCTCACCGCCAGCGTGCTCGGCGAAGGCGGGCTCGACCCGACCTTCGTGATCGGCGGGCAACTGCTCGCCGCCGGCGCGAACGCGCGCCTGGGCAGCGGGCAGTGGCTGGTCGCCGAGGCCGACGAAAGCGACGGCAGCTTCCTGCGCCTGAACCCGCTGGTCGCGATCGTCACCAACATCGACGCGGATCACCTGGAGAATTACGGCGGCGATTTCGCCCGCGTGCAGGCCGCGTTCAACGAATTCCTGCACCGGCTGCCGTTCTACGGCCTGGCGGTGCTGTGCATCGACGATGCGGAAGTGGCGAAGCTAGCCGCGGACATGCCGCGCCACGTCACCACCTATGGCCTCTCGCCCGAAGCGGACGTGCGCGCCGAACGCGTGCGCCAGGCCGGGGCCGCGATGCGGTTCGAGTTGTGCCTGCCGGACGGTTCGCGCACCGAGGTCGAGCTCGCGCTGCCGGGCCTGCACAACGTGCAGAACGCGCTGGCCGCGGCCGCGGTCGGCTGGCAGCTCGGGGTCGCGCCGGAGAGCATCGCGAACGCGTTCCGAAAGTTCGCCGGCATCGGCCGCCGCTTCAACATGCTGGCGAACGCGCCGCTGCCGCACGGCGGCGAAGTGACCCTGGTCGACGACTACGGTCACCACCCGCGCGAACTCGCGGCGGTGTTCGCGGCCGCGCGTGGCGGCTGGCCGGATCGCCGGCTCGTCGTCGCGTTCCAGCCGCATCGCTATTCGCGCACCCGCGACCTGTTCGACGATTTCGCCGCGGTGCTGTCCGAGGTCGACGTGCTGGTGCTGACCGAGGTGTACCCGGCAGGCGAAGCGCCGATCGCCGGCGCCGACGCGAAATCGCTGGCGCGCGCGATCCGCACCCGCGGCCGGGTCGATCCGGTGGTGGTGAACGCCGCCTCCGAACTCGCCGCGGTGCTGCCGGGCGTGCTGCGCGACGGCGACCTGGTGCTGCTGATGGGCGCGGGCGACATCGGCGCCGCGGCGCAATCGCTTGCGGCGAATGGATTCCCGGGGGAGGGCGCATGAGCGCGAAGAACCCGGCCTTCCCGCCGCTGCGCACCGACGACGCGAACGCGTTCGGACGCGTCGCCGTGCTGATGGGCGGCACCAGCGCCGAGCGCGAGGTCTCGCTCGATTCCGGCCGCAATGTGCTCGAGGCCCTGCGCTCGCGCGGCGTCGACGCGCACGCGGTCGACGGCATCCACGCGCTGGTCGACGCGCTGGTGCACGGCAGGTTCGACCGCGTGTTCAACATCCTGCACGGCAACCGCGGCGGCGGCGAGGACGGCGTGCTGCAGGGCCTGCTCGAGGCGCTGGAAGTGCCGTACACCGGCCCCGGCGTGCTCGGCAGCGCGCTGACCATGGACAAGATCCGCACCAAGCAGGTGTGGATGAGCGCGGGCCTGCCGACGCCGCGCTTCGAGCGCCTCGCGCCCGGCGCCGACGTGCGCGCCGCGGCGCTGCGGCTGGGCCTGCCGGTGTTCGTGAAGCCGTCGAGCGAAGGTTCCAGCGTCGGCGTCGCGCGCGTCGCCGACGAGGCCGGCATCGACGAAGCCGTCCGCGTCGCGCGCGAATACGGCGGCGAGATGCTGATGGAGGAGATGGTCGTCGGCGACGAGCTCACCGTCGGCATCCTCGGCGACGTCGCGCTGCCATCGATCCGGATCGTGCCGAAGCAGGGCTGGTACGACTACAACGCGAAATACCTCGCCGACGACACGCAATACCTCTGCCCGGGCCTGGAGGGCGCGGACGAGGACGCGATCCGCGCGCTCGCGCTGGCCGCGTTCCGCGCCGCCGGCTGCAGCGGCTGGGGCCGCGTCGACGTGATGCGCGGGCGCGACGGCGCGCTGACCCTGCTCGAGGTGAACACCGCGCCGGGCATGACCAGCCATTCGCTGGTGCCCAAGGCCGCGCGCCAGCTCGGCGTGGAGTTCGACGAACTGTGCTGGCGCATCCTCGAGCAGACGCTGGAGGCGCGCGCATGAGCGGCCTGTTGCGCGCGCTGGCGTGGCTGCTCGCGGTGGCGCTGGTCGCGTTGCCGGTGGTGGCGCTGGTCAACGGCTGGATCGGCGCCGAGCGCTGGCCGCTGAAGACGCTGCGCCTGCAGGGCCATGTCGAACGCGTGGATCCGGCGGCGGTGCGCGCGGCGCTGCTGCCGTACGCGCGCCAGGGTTTCTTCGCGGTGCGCCTGGCCGATGCGCAGGCCGCGGTCGCGGCGCTGCCGTGGGTGGAACGCGCGGAAGTGCACAAGCGCTGGCCGGACGTGCTGGAAGTGCGCATCGTCGAACACCGGCCGTTCGCGCGCTGGGGCGACGACCGCCTGCTCTCGCAGGATGGCGAGCTGTTCCCGGCCGCGAAGGTGAAGCCGCCGGCGAACCTGCCGCTGCTCGACGGCCCGGACGCGCGCGTCGCCGACGTGGTCGCCATGTACAACGAATCGCGCGAACTGTTCGCGCCCACCGGGTTCACGGTGCGTTCGCTCGAACTCGACGCGCGCGGCAGCTGGTCGCTGACGCTGTCCAGCGGCGCGGAAGTGGAGATCGGCAGCCGCGAGGCGCGCCTGCGCCTGACCCGCTTCGCCGGCCTGCTGCCGCAACTGCTGTCGCAGAAGCAGCAGCCGCTGGCGCGCGCCGATCTCCGTTACACGAATGGTTTCGCGCTTGCGTGGTCGACGCCGTCGCCCGCGCCGGCGCCGGCAACACAGGGAAGCACATGAACCGCAAAGGCGACAAGGCCCTCATCGTCGGCCTCGACATCGGCACCTCCAAGGTGGTGGCGCTGGTCGGCGAATACGCCGCCGGCAACCCGATCGAGGTGATCGGCATCGGCACCCACGAATCGCGCGGCTTGAAGCGCGGCGTGGTCGTGGACATCGAATCGACGGTGCAATCGATCCAGCGCGCGGTGGAGGAGGCCGAGTTGATGGCCGGCTGCGAGATCCGCAGCGTGTACGCCTCGATTTCCGGCAACCACGTGCAGTGCAAGAACTCGCCCGGCATCGTCCCGATCCGCGACGGCGAAGTCACCTGGGCCGACCTCGACCGCGTGCTCGACGCGGCGCGCGCGGTCGCGATCCCGGCCGACCAGAAGATCCTGCACGCGATCCCGCGCGAATACGTGCTCGACGATTCGCAGGAAGGCATCCGCAACCCGGTCGGCATGACCGGCGTGCGCCTGGAGGTGCACGCGCACCTGGTGGTGTGCGCGCAGTCGGCCGCGGCCAACATCAGCAAGTGCGTGCAGCGCTGCGGCCTGCAGGTCGACGACCTGATCCTCGCGCCGCTCGCCTCCGCGACCGCGGTCCTGACCGGCGACGAGCGCGAGCTCGGCGTGGTGCTGGTCGACATCGGCGCCGGCACCACCGACCTGGCGGTGTTCGTGCAGGGCGCGATCTGCCACACCGCCTCGCTGCCGATCGCCGGCGACCACGTCACCAACGACATCGCGCACATGTTGCGCACGCCCACGCCCGAAGCCGAGCAGATCAAGGTGCGTTACGCCTGCGCGCTGGCGCAGATGGCGACGGCGGAGGAATCGATCCAGGTGCCGAGCGTGGGCGATCGCCCGCCGCGCCGCCTGCCGCGGCACGCGCTGGCGCAGGCGGTGCAGGGTCGCTACGAGGAAATCTTCGAGATGGTGCAGGCGGAACTGCGCCGCAGCGGCTTCGAGGAACTGGTGCGCGCCGGCATGGTGCTCACCGGCGGCGCCTCGAAGATGGAAGGCGTGGTCGAACTGGCCGAGGAAATGTTGCAGATGCCGGTGCGCGTGGGCATTCCGCAGCACGTCACCGGCCTCGGCGAGGTGGTCAACAACCCGGTGCACGCCACCGGCGTCGGCCTGCTGCTGATGGGCAGCCAGATCGAGCATCCGCGCCGGCCGGTGATCCCGACCGGGCGCGCGGGAAGCCTCTTCAACAAGTTGAAGGACTGGTATCGGGGCGAATTCTGAAAGGCGGGGATTCGGGATTGGTGATTCGGGATTCGCGAAAGCAAGGGCAAGGCGAGCGGTGGGCAGGAAGACGATTGCGGTAATGCAGTAGGCAATTCACATAAACGTCGGCGATGGTGCGGGGTCGAGGGACGGAAGCATTCCGGATCCCCAATGCCCAATCCCCAATCCCGGCACTTACAAGAGGACATGGTCATGGCGCATTTCGAACTGGTGGAAAAGATGGCCCCGAACGCGGTCATCAAGGTGGTCGGCGTGGGCGGCGGCGGCGGCAACGCGGTCGCGCACATGGTCAACAGCAGCGTGGACGGCGTGGAGTTCATCACCGCCAACACCGACGCGCAGGCGATCAAGAACTGCGGCGCCAAGCTGCAGCTGCAGCTCGGCAGCAACGTCACCAAGGGGCTCGGCGCGGGCGCGAACCCGGAAGTCGGCCGCCAGGCCGCGCTCGAGGACCGCGAACGCATCATGGACGCGCTGCAGGGCGCGGACATGGTGTTCATCACCGCCGGCATGGGCGGCGGCACCGGCACCGGCGCGGCGCCGGTGGTGGCGCAGCTCGCCAAGGAAATGGGCATCCTCACCGTCGCGGTGGTGACCAAGCCGTTCCCGTTCGAAGGCCGCCGCCGCATGCAGGTGGCGCTGAAGGGCATCGAGGAACTCTCGCAGCACTGCGATTCGCTGATCACGATCCCGAACGAGAAGCTGATCACCGTGCTCGGCCGCAACGCGACCATGATCCAGGCGTTCCGCGCCGCCAACGACGTGCTGCAGGGCGCGGTGCAGGGCATCGCCGACCTGATCGTGCGCCCGGGCCTGATCAACGTCGACTTCGCCGACGTGCGCACGGTCATGGCCGAGATGGGCCTGGCGATGATGGGCACCGGCACCGCCCGCGGCGACGACCGCGCGCAGGCCGCGGCGGAAAGCGCGATCCAGAACCCGCTGCTCGACGACGTCAACCTGTCCGGCGCGAACGGCATCCTGGTCAACATCACCGCCGGCCCGGACTTCACCATGGCCGAGTTCGACGAAGTCGGCCGCACCATCGAGAACTTCGCGTCCGAAGACGCGACGGTGGTCATCGGCACCGTGCTCGACCCGGACATGCAGGACGAGGTGAAGGTGACCGTGGTCGCCACCGGCCTCAACCGCGCGGTGTCGCGCCAGGCGTTGCCGACGCGCGACTTCGACAACGGCTTCCACACCCAGCGCCGCCCGCAGGTGGAACTGGTGCGCAGCCAGGGCAAGCGCGACGGCACCACCGGGATGATGATCGACGAGGTCGCCGATCCGTTCCGCCCGAACGCCGGCATCGCCGCCAACCTGCGTGGTCGCAGCGGCGATCCGCCGGCGCCGGCGGCCGCCGACTTCGGTGGCGACGGGAATTACCTCGACATTCCCGCGTTCCTGCGCCGCCAGGCGGACTGATGCTGTAGCTCCTCCCCTTTCGCGTAGCGATGGGGGAGGTTGGGAGGGGGTGGTGTTCGCGCTTGATCAGAAGCGAACCCCTCCCCAACCCTCCCCTCCGTCTGCGACGGAAGGGAGGGAGTTTGTTTCCCGCGTCGCATCGCCATGACATTCGGGAGGGCTGCAACCCCCTCCCAGCCTCCCCCTTCCTGCGGAAGGGGGAGGGGTTTCTTTCGCACGCCAGTGCATTCAGGTTCATCGTCCCGCGTGCTAACCTCCATCGGTTTTTCGTCCACGGCCGCCTGCCGATGCCGCTGCAACGCACCCTCCGCAACGTGATCCGCGCCACCGGCGTGGGATTGCACAGCGGGGAAAAGGTCTACCTCACGCTGCGTCCCGCGCCGGTCGACCATGGCATCGTGTTCCGCCGCACCGACCTCGATCCGGAAGTCGAAATCCCGGCGCGCGCCGACCTCGTGACCGAGACCATGCTGTGCACCGGCCTCTCGCGCGGTCCCGGTTCGGTGATGACGGTCGAGCACCTGCTCTCGGCGCTGGCCGGCCTGGGCATCGACAACGCCAGCATCGAGCTGTCCGCGCCGGAAGTGCCGATCATGGACGGCTCCTCCGGCCCGTTCGTGTTCCTGCTGCAATCGGCGGGCATCGTCGAGCAGGACGCGCCCAAGCGCTTCATCCGCATCACCCGCCCGGTGGAAGTGCGCGATGGCGACAAGGTCGCGCGGTTCGAACCCTATGAAGGCTTCAAGCTCGACTTCACCGTGCAGTTCGACCACCCGGCGATCCCGGCCTCGGCCTCGCGCGCGGTGGTGGATTTCTCGACCACGACCTACGTCAAGGAAGTCAGCCGCGCGCGCACGTTCGGCTTCATGCGCGACCTCGAGTTCATGCGCGAGCGCAACCTCGGCCTCGGCGGCTCGATGGACAACGCCATCGTCCTCGACGAATACCGGGTGCTGAACGAGGACGGCCTGCGCTACGCCGACGAGTTCGTGCGCCACAAGATCCTCGACGCGGTCGGCGACCTGTACCTCGCCGGCCATCCGGTCGTCGGCGCCTACGTCGCCTACAAGTCCGGCCACGCGCTCAACAACAAGCTGGTGCGCGCGCTGCTCGCCGACCAGGCCAGCTGGGAAGAGGCGACCTACCCGGAGGATGCGCCGGCGCCGGTGGCCTATGCCCCGGCCCTGCAGCCGATCCCGCAATCCTGAGCGGGGGCGTTCGGGAACGTGAACCTCTCCCGAATTTTACGAAAAATTAACATCAGGTTAGCGAAAGCCTAGCCTTCTGTTAACGCGCCGTGAGGGGCCGACCGGTAGCATGCCGCGTCCCCTCCGGTCCGCCGGTGGGTCAGGAAGGTTTCCTCGAAGGACCGGATCGGTCGGCCTGGCACAGGTCGAGCGCCGCGGCGGCCTTGCGCGCGGCGATGGCATCCGGTTGGCGACGGGATGGCGGCGCGGTTGGCGCGGGCATCGCGGCGCGGCTCGTCTTCACGACGAGCGAGGACACCTCCAGCCCGATGGAACGGGCGGCGTCGAGCAGTCCCGGACCGGCCAGGCGCAGTCGCGCATGCCAGGCCGGGGCATCGACGAGATAGACGAGCCTGCGGTCGTGCACGTTTCCCAGCCGCGCATGCGCGGCCAGTGCAGGCGGCAGGTGGGGACGCAACTGCCGGTCCAATGCGTCGAGCCACAGCGCGCGGCGGATCGGATCGCCGCCGGGGCCATCGAGCAGCGCGTCCAGCGCCGCCACCGGGGCCGAGGTTCGCGGGTTGCGGGGTACCGATTTCGACATGGACACATGATGGACGCTTTCCACCGCATTCTCACTTCGCAGCGCCAGCGTTTCGCGCGCCTCGCCAGCGACGCCGGCGCGCTCGCCGCGCGCCGCCCGCGTGCCGCGCGCGTGGCCCTGGTCGGGTTCGGGCTGGCGCTGGGCTTCGGCCTCAGCGTCGGCGCCGGCGCGCTGCGCCAGGCGTCACTGCAATCGCAACTGGCCGCGCAGCGCGCGCAGTCGGCCGCGATGCAGCGCGAGCTCAACGCCATGGCCGCGCGCCTGGGCGAGCTGCAGGCCGATGCCAATCGCCTGAACGCGCTCGGCGACCGCCTGACCCGCGCCGGCCAGCTCGGCGACGGCGAATTCGATTTCGACAAGCCCGTCCCGGTGGGCGGCGTCGGCCCGGTGCACGACATCACCGCCGGCGAACTCGACCGCGGCATCGCCACCCTGGCCGCGCAGTTCCGCCAGTCCGGCGACCAGCTCTCGGTGCTGGAATCGCTGCTGTTCAGCCACAAGCTCGAGCAGGACGCGGTGCCCTCGGGCATGCCGGTCGCGAACAGCTACATCACCTCCGGCTTCGGCGGCCGCGCCGATCCCATGGGCGGCGGCGGCGAGTTCCACAAGGGCATCGACTTCAAGGCCAGTACCGGCGATCCGGTGATGGCGGTGGCCGACGGCGTGGTCAGCTTCGCCGGCGTCCGCTCCGGTTACGGCAACGTGGTCGAAATCGACCACGGCAACGGCTACGTCACCCGCTACGCGCACAACTCGCGCCTGCTGGTGCGGGTCGGCGACCTGGTGCATGCCGGCGGCGTGATCGCCAAGGCCGGCTCGACCGGCCGTTCCACCGGCGCGCACGTGCACCTCGAGGTCTGGGACAACGGCCACGTGGTGAATCCGGCCCGGTTCCTCGCGCTCAACGGCGGCAACCGCCGCGGCTGACGGGCGGCGGTCGACGGGGCTTTTGTCGCGCGCAGACGCCCCCACGTTACAATCCGCACCCCCAACCGACAGGGCGCCCGTGCGCCCTGTCGCCGTCTGGGCCCCGCCATCGACGCCGCGAAGCGGCCATCTTCCCGGAACCGGTTTCCCATGCTCAATCGTGTGCTCACCAGCGTCTTCGGCAGCCGCAACGAACGCCTGCTGAAGAAGCTCGACGGCATCGTCGCCAAGGTCAATGCGCTGGAACCGAAGCTGCAGGCCCTGTCCGACGACGAACTCAAGGCCAAGACCCCCGAGTTCCAGGAGCGCATCCGCAACGGCGAGTCGCTGGACAAGCTGTTGCCCGAAGCCTTCGCGGTCTGCCGCGAGGCCGGCAAGCGCGTGCTCGGCATGCGCCACTACGACGTGCAGCTGATCGGCGGCATGGTCCTGCACATGGGCAAGATCGCCGAGATGCGCACCGGCGAGGGCAAGACCCTGGTCGCGACGCTGCCGGTGTACCTCAACGCGCTGGAAGGCAAGGGCGTGCACGTGGTCACGGTCAACGACTACCTCGCGCGCCGCGACGCCGCGTGGATGGGCAAGCTCTACAGCTGGCTGGGCCTGTCGGTGGGCGTGGTCTACCCGGGCATGCCGCATTCGGACAAGCACGCCGCCTACGCCGCCGACATCACCTACGGCACCAACAACGAATTCGGCTTCGACTACCTGCGCGACAACATGGCGCTGTCGAAGGAGGACCGGGTCCAGCGCGGGCTGAACTACGCGATCGTCGACGAGGTCGACTCGATCCTGATCGACGAGGCGCGCACGCCGCTGATCATCTCCGGCCCGGCCGACGAATCGCCGGAGCTGTACATCAAGGTCAACCGCATCGTGCCCTCGCTGCTGCGCCAGAAGGAGGAAGAGGGCGAGGGCGACTACTGGGTCGACGAGAAGCAGAAGCAGGTGCACCTGTCCGAGGCCGGGCAGGAACACGCCGAGGAACTGCTGCGCAAGGCCGGCATCCTCGAGGACGAGGACAGCCTGTACGCGCCGCACAACATCCACGTCGTCCACCACCTCAACGCCGGCCTGCGCGCGCACGGCATCTACCAGCGCGACGTGGACTACATCGTCCGCGACGGCGAGGTGGTGATCGTCGACGAGTTCACCGGCCGCACCCTGGTCGGCCGGCGCTGGTCCGACGGCCTGCACCAGGCGGTGGAGGCGAAGGAAGGCGTGCCGGTGCAGCGCGAGAACCAGACCCTCGCCAGCATCACCTTCCAGAACCTGTTCCGCATGTACGCCAAGCTGTCCGGCATGACCGGCACCGCGGATACCGAGGCCTACGAGTTCCAGAGCATCTACGGGCTGGAAGTGGTGGTGATCCCGACCCATCGCCCGATGGTGCGCAAGGACCATTCCGACCTGGTGTTCCTCAACCGCAACGGCAAGTACCGCGCGGTGCTGAACGAGATCAAGGACGCGCACGCGCGCAAGCAGCCGGTGCTGGTCGGCACCACCTCGATCGAGGTGTCGGAAATGCTCAGCGAGCAGCTGCGCGCGGCCGGCATCCACCACGAGGTGCTCAACGCCAAGCAGCACGAGCGCGAGGCGCACATCGTCGCCCAGGCCGGCCGCCCGGGCGCGGTCACCATCGCCACCAACATGGCCGGCCGTGGCACCGACATCGTGCTCGGCGGTTCGCTCGAAGCCGAGCTGGCCGAACTCGAGGCGCAGGGCGAGGTCGACGAACACACCCGCGCGCGGCTCAAGTCCGAATGGCAGCGCCGCCACGACGAGGTCAAGGCCGCCGGCGGCCTGCACATCGTCGGCACCGAACGCCACGAATCGCGCCGCATCGACAACCAGCTGCGCGGCCGTTCCGGCCGCCAGGGCGACCCGGGTTCCTCGCGCTTCTACCTGTCGCTGGAAGACAACCTGATGCGCATCTTCGCCGCCGACTGGGTGCAGCGGGTGATGGCGCGCATGGGCCTGAAGGAAGACGACATCATCGAGTCGCCGCTGGTCACCAAGCAGATCGCCAACGCGCAGCGCAAGGTCGAGGCCCACAACTTCGACATCCGCAAGAACCTGCTCGACTTCGACGACGTCAACAACGACCAGCGCAAGGTCATCTACAAGCAGCGCGACGAGCTGCTGGAGGCCGACAGCGTCAAGGACAACATCGACGGCATCCGCGGCGACGTGGTCGCATCGACGGTGGAACGCTACGTGCCGGCGAATTCGATCGACGAGCAGTGGGACCTCCCCGGCCTCGAGGCGGCGCTCGCCTCCGACTTCAACCTGCAGCTGCCGCTGCGCGAGCTGGTGGCGGCGAAGAGCGAGATCGACGCCGAGGAGATCTCGCGGACGGTGCAGGACGCGGTGGCGCAGCTGTTCGCGGACAAGGAGCAGCGGATCGGCGGCGACACCATGCGCATGCTCGAGAAGCACCTGATGCTCAACGTGCTCGACCAGAACTGGAAGGACCACCTCGCGCGCATGGACTACCTGCGCCAGGGCATCCACCTGCGCGGCTACGCGCAGAAGCAGCCCAAGCAGGAATACAAGAGCGAGGCGTTCCAGCTGTTCTCGGAGATGCTCGACAAGGTCAAGGGCGAGGTGACGACCCTGCTCGCGCGCGTGCAGTTGCGCAGCGAGTCCGAGATCGCGCAGATGGAAGCCGCCGAACGCGCCCAGGCCGAGGCCGCGGCGCGCCAGATGCAGTTCCAGCACGCGCCGGTCGGCGGTTACGGCGCCGACGAGGAAGCCGCGCAGGTCGCCTCCGAAGCCGCCGCGCTGCCGAAGGTCGGGCGCAACGAACCGTGCCCGTGCGGGTCGGGGAAGAAGTACAAGCATTGCCATGGGCAGCTTGCGTGACTTCACTCCCTCCCCTTCGATGAAGGGGAGGGTTGGGGTGGGGTTGCATGCCTGCTAGCGACGCGAGCTCCGCACAATCCCCTCCCAACCTCCCCCTTCCAGGGAAGGGGGAGGAGAAAATCGTCCACGTTGTCGCCGGCGTCATCCGCGATGCGCGCGGCCGCGTCCTGCTTGCGCGGCGCACCGAGGGCCGCGACCTGTCCGGCCTGTGGGAATTCCCCGGCGGCAAGGTCGAACCGGGCGAGTCGGCCGAAGCCGCGCTCGCGCGCGAATTGCGCGAGGAACTCGGGATCGGGGCGACGGTCGGCGCGCGCCTGATCGAGGTGCCGCAACGCTATCCGCACAAGCGCCTGCGACTGGACGTGCGCGACATCGCCGCGTGGTCCGGCACGCCGCGCGGCCTCGATGGCCAGGCGCTGGCCTGGGTGCCGCCGCGCAAGCTGGCCGATTACCCGATGCCGCCGGCCGACCGCCCGGTGGTCGCCGCGTTGCTGCAGCCGGCCGAATACCTGGTGACGCCCACGCCCGGCGCCGACGACCGCGCATGGCTCGAGCGCCTGCGCGCATCCCTCGACGCCGGAATCGGCCGCGTGCAGCTGCGCGCGCCCGGGCTCGATCCGTCGCGCTGGCGCGCGCTGGTGGCCGAAGCCGCGAGCCTGTGCCGCGCGCGCGGCGTCGAGGCGCTGCTCAACGGCGATGCCGATCTCGCGCGCGAATACGGCCTCGGCCTGCACTTGCGCGCGCAGCAGTTGCCGGCGTTCGACACAGGGATGCGCGTTCCCGGCCAGCCGCTCGCTGCGTCCTGCCACGACGCCGGCGACCTGCGGCGCGCGGCCGCGCTGGGCTGCGATTTCGTCGTGCTCGGCGCGGTGCTGCCGACGCCGAGCCATCCCGGCCTCGTCGGCATGGGCTGGGACGGATTCGCCGCCTTGCGCGAAACCAGCGACCTGCCGATCCACGCCATCGGCGGGCTGGCGCGCGCCGACATCGCGACCGCGCGCGCGCACGGCGCGCAGGGCATCGCCGCGATCCGCGGCCTGTGGGCCGCGTCGCCGTAGCCGCGGCGGAAGCCGCGGCCGACCCGTCCACGCGCAGGCACGGCCCCTGACCAATGGCCGGGGCCGCGTGTTGCCCGGCCCGGTAGAGTCCATGGACATCGCATCCATGGGGAAAAAACGATGACCCGCATCCCGCGGAATCCTTGGCCGAAGGCGGTCGCCGTCGCGGCCATCGCGATCTCCTTCGCGACGCCCGCGCTCGCCGGCTATGACGCGCCGCCGCCGGAACTGCTGAAGGTGCTCAAGGCACCGCCGCCGCCGTCGCCGGACGTGGACCCCACCGGCCGGCGCCTGCTGCTGACCACCAGCCAGACCTATCCGTCGATCGAGCGCGTCGCGCGGCCGTACTACAAGCTCGCCGGCGTGCGCCTGGAGCCGCAGAACCGCAGCCGCCACGACACCTCCGGCGGTTACGGCATTCCGGCCTGCGTCGCCGATTTCACCCTGGTCGAGATCGCCGGCGGCAAGCAGACCAAGGTGGCGCTGCCCGCGGGCGCGTGCCCGGGCGGCGCGCTGTGGTCGCCGGACGGCAATCGCTTCGCGTTCCAGAACGTCACCGCCGATGCGGTGGAACTGTGGCTGGGCGATGCCGCGAGCGGGCAGGCGCACAAGGTGCCGGGCCTGCGCCTGAACCCGATCTTCGGCTACACCGTGCAGTGGCTGGGCGGCAGCAAGACGCTGCTGGTCAAGCGCGTGCCGGAGGGACAGGGCGCGCCGCCGGCCGAAGACGCGACGACCACCGGCCCCGACATCCAGCAGGCGCTGGGCGGGCAGGGCGAGAGCAGCACCTACGAGGCGCGCGACACGCTCGCCAGCGAACTCGACGAGAAACGCTTCGCCTGGTACGGCGCCTCGCAGCTGGCGCTGGTCGATGCCGGCAGCGGCAGCGTGCGCAACGTCGGTTCGCCCGCGATCTACTACCAGGTCAGCGGCGCGCCCGACGGCGTGCACGTCCTGACCCAGGCGCTGAAGCCGCCGTTCTCGCACGCGGTGACCTACCAGCGCTTCGCCCACGACATGGCGGTGCTGGACGTGTCGAACGGGACGTCCGCGCCGATCGCCAGCCTGCCGCTGGCCGATCGCGTGCCGGTGGCCGGCGTGCCGGAAGGCCCGATCAACTTCGACTGGCGCGCGACCGATCCGGCCACGCTGGTGTGGTCCGAGGCGCTCGACATGGGCGACTGGAAGGTCGAAGTGCCCGCGCGCGACAGGCTGATGATGCTCAAGGCGCCGTTCACCGCGAAGCCGGTGGAGATCGCGCGCACCAGGCAGCGCTTCTCCGGCTTCGCCTGGAGCCCGCGGCCGCACGTCGCGTTCCGCTACGAATACGACGAGAACCGCCACTGGACGACCACGCGGATCGTCGATGTCGACAAGCCCGGCGACGAGGGTCGCGTGCTGTGGGACATGTCCAGCGACGAGCTGTACCGGAACCCGGGCAACTTCGTGTTCGAAGCGCAGGCCAATGGCGCCTACACCACGCGCATGGACGGCGACCGCGTGTTCCTCAGCGGGCAGGGCGCCTCGCCGCAGGGCGACCGTCCGTTCCTCGACCGCCTCGACCTGGCGACGCTGGAGAGCGAACGCCTGTTCCGCAGCGGCGCGGACGAATACGACCAGTTCCTCGATTTCGCCGGCGGCTCCGGCAAGTACCTCACCTGGCACCAGTCGGTGATGGATCCGCCGAACGCGTTCCTGCGCACGCTCGGCGCGGCCCGGGCCGACGCGGCGCCGGGCGAGGCGCAATTCGCCTCCGACGGCACCCAGCTCACCCGGGTGCCCGATCCCACCCCCGAGGTGCGCAAGATCAGGAAGCAGCTGGTGTCCTACAAGCGCGCCGATGGCCTGGACCTGTCGTTCACCCTGTACACGCCGCCCGGCTACCAGCCCGGCACGCGCCTGCCGGCGGTGCTGTACGCGTATCCGGCCGACTTCGCCAGCAGCGAGCAGGCCGGGCAGGTGTCCGGCTCGCAGCAGACCTTCACCCGCCTGCCGTACTACCGGCTGCTGCTGCTGGCCGGTTACGCGATCATCGACAACGCCAGCTTCCCCATCGTCGGCGACCCGAGGACCGCGTACGACACCTACCTCGAACAGCTCGAGGCGGACGCCAGGGCCGCGGTCGACAAGGCGGTCGAGATGGGCGTGGTGGACCGCGACCGCATCGGCGTCACCGGCCACAGCCACGGCGCGCTGATGACCGCGAACCTGATCGCGCACACCGACCTGTTCAAGGCGGGCGTGGCGACCAGCGGTTCCTACAACAAGACGCTGACCCCGTTCGGCTTCCAGAACGAACGCCGCTCGGTGTGGCAGGCGCGCGATGTCTACATCAAGGCCTCGCCGTTCTTCTACGCCGACAAGATCAAGCTGCCGCTGCTGCTGGTGCATGGCGAAGACGACGCCAACCCCGGCACCGAGCCGATCCAGTCGCGCAAGCTGTTCCAGGCCATCCGCGGCAACGGCGGCACCACGCGGCTGGTGATGCTGCCGCACGAACCGCACTGGTACACCGCGCTGGAGTCGAACGAACAGGTCGTGTACGAAATGCTGAACTGGTTCGATACCTACGTGAAGAACGCGCCGGCGGCGAAGGATCAGCCGGCGAGCGCGCGATAGCGCCGGTCCAGCGCCGCGACCTGCGCGTCGAGCGCGTCGAGCGGGCCGTCGTTGGCGATGACGTCGTCGGCGATGGCCAGCCGTTCGCGGCGCGTCACCTGCGCCGCGAGCATGCCGGCGGCGAGCGATGCGTCGATGCCGTCGCGCCGCTGCAGCCGCTCCATCTGCACGGCCGCGGGCACGTCGACCACGAGGATCCGCGACAGCCACGGATAGGCGCCGCGCCCGCCGACTTCGGCCAGCAGCGGGATCGCGGCGATGGCGTAGGGCGAGGCCGCCGACGCGCACTGCGCCGCGAGCATGGCGCGCACGCGCGGGTGCACGATGGCCTCGAGCCTGCGGCGCGCATCCGGGTCGGAGAACACGCGCCGCCGCATCGCGGCGCGGTCGAGGCTGCCGTCGGCGGCGAGGATGTCGCGCCCGAACGCGGCGACGGTTTCGGCCAGCCCGTCGCTGCCTGGCGCGAGCGCGGCGCGCGCGGCGAGGTCGGCGTCGGCGACGACGATGCCCAAGGCCTCGAAGCGGCGCGAGACCTCGCTCTTGCCGGAGGCGATTCCGCCGGTCAGGCCGATGGCGTACGCCGTGCCCACGTTCGCGATTTCAGCGCAACCCGCTCAGGCGCAGGTAGAGGTCGATCAGCGGCTGGCCCCAGAAGAACGCGATCCAGCCGGCGACGGCGAGGTAGGGCCCGAACGGGATCGGCGTCGCACGGTCGCGGCCCTTGGCCCACAGCCACAGCGAACCGACGATGGCGCCGACCAGCGAGGACAGCAGGATCGTCGGCAGGATGCCCATGAGCCCGGTCCACGCGCCGATCGCGGCGAGCAGCTTGAAGTCGCCGTGGCCCATGCCTTCCTTGCCGGTGAGCTGCTTGAACAGCCACCACACCGACCACAGGCTGAGGTAACCGACGATGGCGCCCTCGATCGCCGGCTTGGGATCGACGTACAACTGTTCGTGCGCGGCGATCATCCCCAGCCACAGCAGCGGCAGGGTCAGCTGGTCGGGCAGCAGCTGCGTGCGCAGGTCGATGCCGGCGAGCGCGACCAGGAAACAGCTGAACACGATCGCGCCGAAGCCCTGCCAGCCGAAGCCGAAGCGCCACGCGCTGGCCAGCACCAGCAGCATCGTGACCAGTTCCACCAGCGGGTACTGGATCGAGATCGGCGCGCGGCAATGCCCGCAGCGGCCGCGCAGCGCGAGCCAGCTCAGCACCGGGATGTTCTCGTACCAGCGCAGCGCGGCCTTGCAGTGCGGGCAGTGCGAACGCTCGACCACGATCCCCGGCGGTGGCGGATCGTAGAGCTCGGGCTCGCCGAGGATTTCGCGGCTGTCGCGCTTCCACTGCCATTCCAGCCGGCGCGGCAGGCGCAGGATCACCACGTTGAGGAAACTGCCGAGCGCCAGGCCGAGGCCGGCCGCGGCGGAATAGCCGAGGCCGGGATGCGCGTCGAGGAAGGCCATCCGCGATCAGACCACCGCGGCGAGCTTGAAGATCGGCAGGTACATGGCGATCACCATGCTGCCGACGATCACGCCGAGGATGACCACGATGATCGGCTCGATCAGGCTCGCCAGCGCGTCCACTGCGTTGTTGACCTCTTCCTCGTAGAACTCGGCGACCTTGTACAGCATCGCGTCGAGCGCGCCGGCCTCCTCGCCGATCGCGGTCATCTGGATGACCATGTGCGGGAACAGGCCGGTCTGCTTCATCGCCATGTTCACCGGATAGCCCACCGAAACATCGTCGCGCACGCGCTTCACCGCGGCCTCGTACACCGTGTTGCCGGTGGCGCCGGCGACCGAGTCCAGCGCCTCGACCAGCGGCACGCCGGCGGCGAAGGTCACGGCCAGCGTGCGCGCGAAGCGGGCCAGCGCCGCCTCGTGCATGATCTTGCCGATCACCGGCACGCGCAGGATCATCCGGTCGAGGAAGTGCGAGAACGCGGGCGAGCGCTTCTTGAAGAAGATGAAGGCGAAGATCGCGCCGCCGGTCACGAACAGGATCAGCCACCAGAACTTCACCACGAATTTGCTGATACCGATGATGAACTTGGTGAAGGCGGGCAGGTCGGCGCCGAAACCCTTGAACACTTCCTCGAACTGAGGCACCACGAAGATCAGCAGGATCGCGCTGACCAGGATCGCCGCGGCGATGACCATGGCCGGGTAGAACAGCGCCTTCTTGATCTTGCCCTTCAGGCTCTCGATGTTTTCCTTGTAGGTGGCGATGGTGTCGAGCACGGTGTCGAGCACGCCAGCCGATTCGCCGGCCTTGACCAGGTTGCGGTACAGCTCGTCGAATTGCACCGGGTGCTTGGACAGCGCCTCGTAGATCGAGGAGCCGCCCTCGATGTCGGCGCGCAAGTTGTTGATCAGGTCCTTGAACTTCGGGTTCTTCTGCCCGCCGGCGATGATCTCGAGCGAGGCCACGATCGGCACGCCGGATTTCATCATCGTCGCCAGCTGGCGGCTGAAGAAGGCGATGTCCTTGGCGGAAATGCTCCGGCCCGCGCCGCCGAACAGCGGCTTGCCCTTGGGCTTGACCACGGTCGGGGTGATGCCCTGGCGGCGCAGTTCGGCGCGGATCAGGTTGGCGTTCTTGCCGGGCTGCTCGCCCTTCATCTTCACGCCGCGCTTGTCGGTGCCTTCCCAGACGAAGATCGGCGTCGGCTCGGCGCGGCGGGTCGCGGTCTTGGCGGCGTTTCGGGTCACGGCCATGGGCTTAATCCTTGGTGACGCGGTTGATTTCGGCGAGGCTGGTCACGCCGTTCCTGACCTTGAGCAACGCGGACTGGCGCAGGTCGCGAACGCCGGAGGCCTGCGCGGATTCGGACAGCTGCTGGACGTTGCCGCCGGCGAGGATGATCGACTGGATCTCCTCGGTCATCGGCATGACCTGGTAGATGCCGGTGCGGCCCTTGTAGCCCTCGGTGCAGTCCTGGCAGCCCACCGCTTCGTACAGGGTGAGGCCGGCGTGGATCTCGTCCGCGGTGAAGCCCTCGGCGAGCAGCGCGTGCTCGGGCAGCTGCACCGGGCGCTTGCAGTCGTGCAGGCGGCGGGCGAGGCGCTGGGCCACGACCAGGCTCACCGAGGAGGTGATGTTGAACGGGGCCACGCCCATGTTCATCAGGCGCGCGATGGTCTGCGGCGCGTCGTTGGTGTGCAGCGTCGACAGCACCATGTGGCCGGTCTGCGCCGCCTTGACCGCGATTTCCGCGGTCTCCAGGTCGCGGATCTCGCCGACCATGATCACGTCCGGGTCCTGGCGCAGGAAGCTGCGCAGCGCGGCGGCGAAGGTCATGCCGCGCTTCACGTTCATCTGCACCTGGTTGATGCCGGGGACGCGGATTTCGACCGGGTCCTCGACCGTGGAGATGTTGCGTTCCTCCTCGTTGAGGATGTTCAGCGCGGTGTACAGCGACACCGTCTTGCCCGAGCCGGTGGGGCCGGTGACGAGCACCATGCCGTAGGGCTTCTGCACGGCGGCGAGGAACAGCGCCTTCTGGTCCTCCTCGTAGCCGAGCTTGTCGATGCCGAGCTTGGCCGCGCCGGCGTCGAGGATGCGCAGCACGATCTTCTCGCCGAACAGGGTCGGCAGGGTGCTGACGCGGAAGTCGATCTGCTTGCTCTTGCTCAGGTTGAGCTTGATGCGGCCGTCCTGCGGCACGCGCTTCTCGGCGATGTCCAGCTGCGCCATCACCTTCAGGCGCGCGGCGATGCGCGAATGCAGCTTCACCGGCACCCGCGCGATCTGCTTGAGGATGCCGTCGATGCGCACCCGCACCCGGTATTCGGTTTCGTAGGGCTCGAAGTGGATGTCGGACGCGCCCTTGCGGATCGCGTCGACCAGCACCTTGTTGACGAACTTCACGACCGGCGTGTCGTCGCCCTTGGCGTCGACGCCGGCTTCGGAATTGAGGTCCTCGTCGCCGCCGCTGACCTCGAGCCCCTCGAGGCCCTCGCTATCGCCGCCCATCGCGTCGTTGAGCGCGTCGGCGGTTTCCAGCCAGCCATCGATGGTGCGGCGGATCCTGTCCTCGTCGACCAGGATTGCCTCGACCGCGAGGTTGGTGTGGAACTTGAATTCGTCCAGCGCGCGGGTGTTGGTCGGGTCGCTGATGCCGACGAACAGCCGGCCGCCGCGCTTGAACATCGGCAGCGCGCCGTGCTGGCGCACCAGTTCCTCGCGCACCAGCTTGATCGCGGACTGCGCGGGATCCAGGGTGGTGACGTCGAAGATCGGCATGCCGAACTCGATCGAGTTCGCCGCCGCCAGCGCCGCCGAGCTGACCAGCTTCTTCTCCAGCAGGTAGCCGGCGACCGGGCGCTTCTCGCGGCTGGCCGCGTCCAGCGCCGCGCGCGCGTTCGCTTCGTCCAGGTGGCCGTCCAGCACCAACCGCCGGGCGATGCCGGTGATGCCGACCAGGTTCGCGCTTGGGACGGTCGCCATCGCTCCGCCTCTTCAGATTCCCCTTCCGGACTTTACCGCAAACCCGCGCCGGCGCGAATGCGCGCTGCCCGGCGACCCCGTTTCCGGATAACCTTTGCCGGGGAGGATGCGATGCACGTCACGGTAGTGTTGCCCGCCAGGAACGAAGCCGAGGGCCTCAGGCGCACGCTGCCGGGCCTGCGGGCGGCCTTGCCCGGGGCCGAGGTCATCGTGGTCGACGACGGTTCCAACGATGCCACCGCCGAGGTCGCCGCCGCCCATGGCGCGCGGGTGCTGTCCAACCCCTACGCCATGGGCAACGGCGCCGCGATCAAGCGCGGGGCGCGGGCCGCGGGCGGCGAGGTCATCGTGTTCATGGATGCGGACGGCCAGCACGACCCGGCCTGCATCGCGCAACTGCTGGCCGGGCTGGAGCAGGGTTACGACATGGTGGTCGGCGCGCGCGGCCGCGACGGCCAGGCCAATGCCGGGCGCGGCCTCGCCAACGCGCTCTACAACCGCCTCGCCAGCTGGATGACCGGGCACAAGGTGCTTGACCTCACCTCCGGCTTCCGCGCGGTGCGCGCCGCGCGCTTCCGCGAGTTCATGCACCTGCTGCCGAACGGCTTCAGCTATCCCACCACCAGCACCATGGCCTTCTTCCGCAGCGCCTATCCGGTCGCCTACGTGCCGGTGCCGGTCGCGCGCCGGGTCGGCACCGCCAGCCACATCCGCCCGCTCAAGGACGGCATCCGCTTCCTGCTGATCATCTTCAAGATCGCCACGCTGTATTCGCCGCTGAAGCTGTTCGCCCCGGCCGCGCTGGCGTTCTTCCTCACCGGCCTCGGCTACTACGGCTGGACCTTCTACCACGAGCATCGCCTGACCAACATGAGCATGCTGCTGTTCAGCGCCTCGGTGATCATCTTCCTGATCGGGCTGGTGTCGGAGCAGATCACGTCGCTCATCTACAAGCACGAGGGATGATCGCGTGAAGACCATCCGATCGCGCGCGGACCTGGCCATCAACGGCGCGCCGCCGGCCTTCGATGAGCCTTTGCACGTCGGTCGGCCCAACATCGGCGACCGCGGCGCGTTCCTGCGCAACATGGAACGGATCCTCGACAACCAGTGGCTGACCAACAACGGCCCGATGGTG
>JBGAHT010000006.1:0-66486 GCA_044226035.1 Thermomonas sp.
GCTTTTTCAGGCTGCCCTGGTCTTCCTGCAATTCCGGCTTCCACGGAATGTCCGGCGGCGGGCGCGCGACGGCTTCCTGGTCCTTCATGTTCGGATCGGTGACGTAGCAACCGCCGCCCAGCTGCAGGATCGAGATCACGCAGTGGATCTTCTTCGACGTGCCCGGGATCGGGATCTCGGTCTGCTTGATGCCCTTGCGCACCCATTCCTCGAGCAGTGTCTCGCGCGGCAGCCAGTACTGGTCGAATTTCGTCGGCGTGTAGTTGTTCGGCGGACGCTTCAGCCACGTGCCGTTGCGGTCGATGGCCTCGCGCGACCAGGTGTCGTAACCCGGCGGATAGCCGCCGCCCGGCGCGGACGAACTGCCCGGCGGCAGGCGCGGGTTGCCGTTCGAATCGAGCAAGCCGTTGCGCTGCCCGGCGTTGCCGCCCGGACGGTTGCGGGTGGAATCGCCCCAATCGTCGCCGCGCTTCGGCGTCAGCCACGCGCCGGGTTTGGCCGCGGTCGACGGGCCGCTTCCCGGCGCGGCGGTGTTCGCCAGCGTGCCGCTGCTCGGCTGCGGCCTGGCGTTGCTGCCGGGCGCGGATGGCGCCGACGTCGACGCGGTCGAAGGCGTGGCGCCCGGCGCGCGCGTGGTTTCGGTTCCCGGTTTCGCAGCCAGCGGAATGTCCCGCGACGGCAGCGTCGCCTGGCTTTGCAGCGAGGGCGCGGTGCTCGGCTTCATCGCCTGCAACGCGGGCGTGGCCACCTGCGGCAAGGCCTGCGGCAGCGGGATTTCGCGCGTGGATGGCGCGGGCGCATTCGCGCGCAGCGTCGGCATCGTCGATGGCTGCGTCGCCAGGCGCGGCGTCGCCACGCTGGGCAGCGGCGCCGGTCGTTCCGCCAGCGGCACCTCGCGCGACTGCAACGGCACCTCGACGCGCGGCTGCGCCAGCGTCGGCCGCAGTTGCGGCGGCGATGTCGGCGGCAGCTCGAAGCGCGGATCCGGCAGCGGCGTTTCGGTCACGACCAGCGGCTGGTCGGGAAGCGGCATCGCTTCCGCCGGCGCCTGCGCGGGCGGCTGGGTCGAGTCGGACGCGGACGCAACGGCTGGCGGTTGCGCGGCGGTGCTGGCCGGGCTGGTCGCGGGATTCGCGGATGGTTGCGTGGAGGGCTTGCGTTGCTCCGGCGCATCGCCCTGCTTCGCGCCACCGCCCGGCGTGTCCGGCGTGCCTTCGCCGATGTATTCCACCTGCACCACGTCCTCGCCCGCCGGCGGCGGCGCGATGCCGATGCGCACCGTCGCCAGCCACAGCAGCAGCACGAACAGGACGAGGTGCACCAGCAGCGTGGTCGCGAGCGCGACGATGCGGTCGCGGCGCTGGTCGTCGCCGGCGGGATGCCATTGCTGCCGCCACAGCGCGGCGAAGGACTGCCAGTCGTTGAGCAGCGGGCTGCGCGGCGCCGGTCGCGCGAGTTCGCGGCCGAGGAAGATCGCGACGAACGCGTCGGCGGTCGCGCCGCGCACCGCGCCGACGCGTTCGCGCATCGACGCGAACCAGGCGCGCCATCCCGGCGGGAATTCGCCCGCGGGGCGCGCATCGGCGGCGCGGAACCACAGCCGCGAACGCGGGCGTTCGAGCAGTGCCGAAATCAGCTCGGAGGCGCTGAACACGCGGCGCGCCCGGCTGCCGTCAGGCCGCGTCGCGCGGGATGTACGGCGCGGTGCCGGTGTCGTGGTCGGTGGCGTCGCGCACCGCGGTCACTTCCGGCACGCGTTCGCGCAGGGTCTTCTCGATGCCCTGCTTCAGGGTGACGTCGGCCATGCCGCAGCCGTGGCAACCCCCGCCGAAACGCAGCAGCACGGTGCCGTCGGCGCGCACTTCCTCCACCGCGACGTGGCCGCGGTGCTGCGCGAGCTGCGGGTTGATCTCGCGTTCCACCACCCAGCGCACGCGTTCGACCAGCGAGGCCGATTCGGCCGGCGCCTCGCCCTTGATCCTCGGCGCGCGGATCTGCAACTGGCCGCCGGTGGCGCCGGTTTCGTAGTCGATCTCGGCGCCGTCGAGGAACGGCACGCTGGCCGCGTCCAGCCACAGGGTGAAACCCGCGCAATCCACCGCCCATTCGTCACCGGCGAGATCGCCGGGTTCGGCGAACTCCAGCCGCACGTCGGCCGTGGGCGTGCCCGCGTTCATCGCCGCGAGGCGCACGCCGAGGCCCGGCAAGGCTTCGCGTTCGATCAATTTGCGGAAATGCGCCTGCGCGGATTCGGAAATCTGGATCAATGGCGCCACCCGTTTGCGATCGACTTGCGAACATGCCCGACATGCGCGGATTCGGAAATCCGGGTCATCGCGCTATTCTAGCCGCGCACCGCGATGCCGCATGCCGCCGGGCGCGCGCACCGCGTCAGCCGCCAGTCAGGAGCCGCCGATGACCGACCTCGTTCCCCTCGCCCGGGCCCACTGCATCGCCCGCAAGGGCGCCGAACACCGCCTCGGCGAAGCCAGCGTGCGCGAGCTCATGGCGCAGGTGCCGGAGTGGGAACTCGCGGAGAACGGCCATGCGCTGGTGCGCACGTTCGCGTTCCCCGACTACTACCGCACGATGTCCTTCGTGAACGCGCTGGCGCACGTCGCCAACCGCGAGGACCACCATCCCGACCTGTCGGTGCATTACGACCGGTGCGTGGTGCGCTTCTCCACCCACGACGTCGGCGGCCTGAGCGAGAACGACTTCATCTGCGCGGCCAAGGCCGACGCGCTGGTCGGGTGAACCACGACACCCAAGCCTATCTCGACGCGCATTTCCTGCGCATCGAGGAGATGGCCGCCGCCGCGGGGATCGCGCCACGGCGTTTGCGCGAACTGGTGGATGCCGGGCTCGTCCCCGCGCCTTCGTACGTGGCGCGCGGGCCCGAGTTGGTCTCGGCCGCATTCGGATCGCTCGCGTGCGCCGGGCTCGCCGCCGGCGAATACATGCATCGCGGCATGCAGGCATGGATCGCGGCCGCGCTCGAAGCCATCCGCGAACATGGCGACGCGGGAGCCAACGCCGCCTTGCGCCGGGCGTTCGCGACGGATTTGGGCGCGGCGCTGTCCGCCCTGCGCCGGCAAGGCCTGTCCGCGCCGGACGGCCTCGATGCGAACGGCCAAGCCGATGATGCCGCGCTGGACGCCTGGATCGATTCCCTTTGGCAAGCGCACATGCAGGGCATCTTCGGCGTCTGCGTGCGCAACCCGGGCGACATCGCCGCGATCGCGAACAAGGAAACCGCGCAAGCGCTGCTCGGCAGGCTCACCGACAACGGCGACAGGCAGGTCTATTCCGCGGAAGAAGCGGCCAGGCTGCGTGCATTGATCGCGCGCTATGCCGAAGCGTGCGCGCCGTTCACGCCGCTGGAATACCCGCGCAGCAGCCGCAAGCGCTACGTCGAAGACCTGCCCAAGCGGCTCGCCGGCTAGGCCAGCCGATCCAGCGCCGCGACCAGGTCGGGCGCCAGCGGCGCGTTGAGCATGTACGGCGCCTTGCCGCCGTCCAGCGCGAATTCCAGCGTCGATGCGTGCAGGAACAGCCGCTTCAGGCCCGCGTTGTCGCGCAGGCGCTTGTTCGCCGCCTCGTCGCCGTACTTGTCGTCGCCGGCGACCGGATGGCCGAGGTGCCGGGCATGCACGCGGATCTGGTGGGTGCGCCCGGTTTCGATCCGCACCTCGCAATAGCTCTGCCCGCCGACGCGTTCGATCACCTTGAAATGGCTGAGCGAGGGCTTGCCGTTGGCGTTGACCTGCACGTGGCGTTCGCCGCCCTGGCGCAGGCCCATGTGCAGCGGCGCATCCACCGACAGCGTTCCGTCCGGAAGCCGGCCGAGCAGCAGCGCGAGGTAGCGCTTCTCGATCCCGGCGCCGTGGTCCTCGCGCAGCAGCGCCTGCAGTTCGGTCAGGGCCGAACGCTTCTTGGCCAGCACCATCAGCCCGGAGGTGTCGCGGTCGAGCCGGTGCACCAGTTCCAGCGGCTGGCCGGGACGCAGCGCGCGCAGGGTCTCGATCACCCCGAACGAGACCCCGCTGCCGCCATGGCTGGCGATGCCGGAGGGCTTGCTGATCGCCAGCAGGCGGGCATCCTCGAACACGATGCTGGCCTCCATCGCCTCGAGCAGGCCGCGGGACGGGCTGCCCTTGTCGGCCGGGTCGTCGATCCGGATGGGCGGAATCCGGACCTCGTCGCCCGCCTCCAGCCGGCGCTCGGCCTTCACCCGGCCGCCGTTCACCCTCACCTGGCCGGACCGCAACAGCTTGTAGACCAGGCTGCGCGGCGCCCCCTTGAGGTAGCCCAGCAGGAAATTGTCGATGCGCTGGCCGTCGCGGTCTTCCGCGATGCGCACGGTACGGGCGGCGTTGGCGGGGCGCTCGGGCGGGGCTTGGGAGTTCATGGGGCTTGATCTGCTACACTCGGCGGGCGAGATAAGGGTTTGATTCCGAAGGGAGAGTTTCCCGGCCGAAAGCCGACCTCACCCTTCACCCCGACGCAGTCCGCGACCACCGTCCCCGGGACGGCCATGTTAGCGGCGCGCCGGCAGATCCGGCCATCGCCGGCCGTCATCGGACGGCTGGAGTGAACACGACCCGCGCGGACCGCCGCCTTCCCGGTAGCGACCGCCGGCCCCGCAACACCAAAACAACAAGCGCTCCCGCGGCCGCCGTGGTGTCGTAGCGCTGGACAACCGAAGGACGCACGCCCGCGCACCGCGCGGCGCGCGCCGGCAGTGACCAGGCGAAACGCCCCGGCGTTCCGCGTGCAGCAGCGCGCGAGGAACGCGACATGAAACGCATGCTGATCAATGCCACGCAGGCCGAAGAACTGCGCGTGGCGATCGTCGATGGCCAGACCCTGTACGACATCGACATCGAACAACCGTCCCGGGACAACAAGAAGTCCAACATCTACAAGGGGCGCATCACCCGGCTCGAGCCCTCGCTGGAAGCGGCCTTCGTCGAATACGGCGCCGAGCGCCACGGCTTCCTGCCGCTGAAGGAAATCTCCCGCGACTACTTCCAGGCCGGCGTCGACCCGAACAAGGGCACGATCCGCGAACTGCTGCGCGAGGGCCAGGAAGTGGTCGTGCAGGTCGACAAGGAGGAACGCGGCAACAAGGGCGCGGCCCTGACCACGTTCATCTCGCTGGCCGGCCGCTACATGGTGCTGATGCCGAACTCGCCGACCGCCGGCGGCGTCTCGCGCCGGATCGAGGGCGACGACCGCGCCGAGCTGAAGAAGGCCATGGACGCGCTGGCCATCCCCGACGACATGGGCGTGATCATCCGCACCGCCGGCGTCGGCCGCGACGCCGAGGAACTGCAGTGGGACCTCGACTACCTGCTGAGCGTGTGGAAGGCCATCGCCGAGGCCGCGCTGACCAAGCCCGCGCCGTTCCTGGTCTACCAGGAATCGCGCCTGATCATCCGCGCCCTGCGCGACTACATGCGCGCCGACATCGGCGAGATCCTGGTCGACACGCCGGAGATGTACGAGGAGGCGCGCGAGTTCGTGCAGCAGGTGATGCCGCACAACCTGCGCAAGCTCAAGCACTACACCGACGACACGCCGCTGTTCAACCGCTTCCAGATCGAATCGCAGATCGAGGCCGCCTACGGCCGCGGCGTGCGCCTGCCCTCCGGCGGCGCGCTGGTGATCGACCAGACCGAGGCGCTGACCGCGATCGATGTGAACTCCGCGCGCGCCACCAAGGGCGGCGACATCGAGGAAACCGCGTTCCACACCAACCTCGAGGCGGCGGACGAAGTCGCGCGCCAGCTGCGCCTGCGCGACCTCGGCGGCCTGGTGGTGATCGACTTCATCGACATGTCCTCGTCCAAGCACCAGCGCGAGGTCGAGAACCGCCTGCAGAACGCGCTGAAGTACGACCGCGCGCGCATCCAGCTCGGCCGCATCTCGCGCTTCGGGCTGATGGAAATGAGCCGCCAGCGCCTGCGCCCGAGCCTGGGCGAGGCCAGCCAGATCGTGTGCCCGCGCTGCGACGGCCACGGCCGCATGCGCAGCGTGGAATCGCTGGCGCTGTCCATCATCCGCGTCGCCGAGGAGCACGCGATGAAGGACAACACCGGCCAGGTGCTGGTGCAGGCGCCGGTGGAAATCGCCAACTTCCTGCTCAACGAGAAGCGCGGCGCGCTGCGCGAGATCGAGGCGCGCCACGACGCGCCCATCGTCATCGTCGCGGACGAGCAGCTGCACACGCCGCATTACGAGGTCACCCGCGTGCGCGAGAACGAGCTCGGCGAGGAAACCTCCAAGCCCAGCTACCAGCGCGGCACCCCGCGCAAGCTCGCGACGATCGCCCTGACCAAGGCCAACCTCAACGTGCCCGCCGCGCCGGCGGTGAAGAACGTCAAGCCCGCGCAACCGGCGCCGCTGCGCGAGCCGCGCCCGGAACCGGCGCAGGCCGCGACGCCCGCGCCCGCCCCCGCGCCGGCGTTCGTGGCCAAGCCCGCCTCCACCGGCTTCGTCGGCTGGCTGAAGGGCCTGCTCGGTGGCGCCGAACCCGCGCCCGCGCCGCGCGCGCCGCAAGCGCGCGACCGCAACGACCGCGGCGAGCGCAACGACCGCAATGGCCAGCAGCGCCGCGACGATCGCGGCGGTCGCGGGAATCGCCAGAACCAGGGCGGCCGCGACGGACGCGACAACCGCCGCGAGCGCGATGAGCGCCGCCCGCAGCAACAACAACAGGCGCAGCAGGGTTCGCCCAAGCGCCAGGACGGCAACAAGCCCGCGCAGCAGCAACAGCAGCAGAAGCCGAAGCAGGAAAAGCAGCGGCAGGAGCAGCAGGCCAAACCGCAGGATTCCAGCCGCCAGCAGCCACCGGCGAAGGAAGCCCCGAAGCCGCGCACCGAGGCGGTGCAGCCCGCACGCAGCGAGGAAGCCGCGAACGCCGCGCGCAGCGACGAGGCCGTGGCGATGGCCGCGCTCGCGCCGGTGCCGGCCATCGACCCCGCCGCCGACGCGGTGCAGGCCGTCGCCGAGGCGAACGAGGCCGCGAACGCCGCCGATGCCGGCGCCGACAACGCCGCGGGCGAAGGCGGAAGCCGGCGTCGCCGCGGGCGTCGCGGTGGCCGTCGTCGCCGCAAGCAGGGCGCGGAAGGCGCCGCGGCGGCAGGCATGGACGACCATGACGCCGACGAGCACGTCGCCGTCTCGCTGCAGTCGCAGCCGGAGTTCGACTTCGCCGACGCGGGCATCGCGTTGCCGTCGGTGATGCCCACCACCAAGGGCCCGCTCGAAGTCACCGACGCCGATGGCCCTGCCCGCGATTCGACGCCCCCGGCCGCGAACGACCAGCGCCTGATGCCGGTCGTCGTCGCGAGCGAAACGGTCGCGGTCGAACCGGTTGCGGCCCCGGTCGAAACCGTTGCGCCGATCGCGGACGAAGTCGTGGCCGCGCCGGTTCCGGATGCCGTCGTCGCTCCTGACAGCCGAATGGCGGTTGAAACCTCCGTCGCCAACGATTCCGCGATCGAGCCCGCGGCGCTAGCGGTCGAGATCGCGGCGCCCGAGCCAGCCGCCGCTTTCAACAGCCGAATGGCTGTTCAACCCGCCGCCGGAATCGAAGCCGATGCGCAGGTCGAGGCCACGGACGAGCTTGCATCGGTTCCGGACGCCGAGGCGGAAGCCGGGACACCGGCTCCGCGCGAGGAGTCTCCGCTGGCGTGAGGCCACGCCCCGCGCGCGTCAGACGGCGCGCGCGGGCTCCATCAAGCCGTACTGCCCGGCCAGGCGCGCCAGCGCGATGTTGTCGCCGACGCCGAGCTTCTCGTACACGTGGGTCTTGTGCGTGTTCACCGTCTTCGGGCTCAGGCACAGGCGCTCGGCGATCTCCGCCTGGCGCAGGCCGTTGACCAGCAGCATCGCGACCTCGAGTTCGCGCGTGGACAGCTCGTCGAACGGCGAGCTTTCGCCGGTCATGCCCGACAGCGCCATGTTCTGCGCGATGTTGCTGGCGAGGAAACGCCGTCCGCGGGCGACATCGCGCACCGCGCGCAGCAGTTCCGCCGAATCGCCGCCCTTGCCGACGTAGCCGGACGCGCCGGCCTCGATCAGGCGCTTGGGCATCGGCCCGTCCTCGAGCACCGACACCACGATCACCCTGGTGCCTTCCATGCCGCGCGCGATGCGCTCGGTCACTTCGAGGCCGCTGATCCCGGGCAGGTGCAGGTCGCACAGCACCACGTCGGGCTTGAGCTTGCGCACCTGCTGCAGGCCGTCCTCGCCGTTCTCGGCCTCGCCGACGACATCGATGTCGGTTTCGGCGGAGAGGATCATGCGCATGCCCGCGCGCACCAGGGCATGGTCGTCGATCATGAACACGCGAATCGCCATCTGCTTCCCCCAAAGCTCCGGTGGCGGCATGTTGCGGCCGCTGCGTGCCGGCCTCCATCAGCCGGGCACGGGTCGGAGTGTAGGAAAAATCCGAAGCGGTGGGGGAAAGTGGCGGAAGCGGTGAGATTCGAACTCACGGACGGTTTGATCCGTCGCCGGTTTTCAAGACCGGTGCCTTAAACCACTCGGCCACGCTTCCGTACTGCGCGCACCCTAGCGGCAACCTCGCGCGGACTCAACCGCTTTCGCCATCACCTCGCTCGCCGGCTCTTCCGGTGAGCGCGCGGTTCGATGTTCGCCCGGCCCGCCGGTTCACGGCTGCGGAATCAGCAGAACCGGGGTCAGGGAACCATCACTCTTGTTCAAGCCTGCGGCGAGCACGCCGGCATCGTTGATGCCGTACAAGGAGAACGATCCGGCGCCGAACAGCGGATCATTCGGATCGATCAGGCTATCGATGGGCAGCATTCCCGTCCCGGCGGTCCACAGCCAATCGCCGTCATCCATTGTCGAACCGATCACATCGCCGAGATCGTTGATGCGATTCGCGGAATACTGGAAGTTGCCGGGGTCATCGGGCAGGTTGCCGAGGTCGTGTATCGACGCGTCGCCATCCCACATCACCGCCCGCTGGCCGACTGCCGAATAACCGGAACCGACGATTTGACCGGAATTATTGACGTCGTAAGCACGACTCACGTCACTGCCGCCGGGCAGGTCCCCCAAGTCCTTCAGGGCACCATCCGACGTCCAACGAAAACCGTGCAAGTGATTCGGGGAGTCACCACCCCCTTCAGCACCACCCACGATCGTCCCCGAATCGTTCACTGCATATGCCAGGGACGAGAATGAAACCCGAGTCATCACGCGGAGCACCCGCGGGTTGACCCACACCTCCGGCCTCAAGCCGCGCGAGCCTTCGAACAGGCCGACGACGACACCGTTGGCATTGATGTCGGCCGGGAACTGGGCGTAACCACCAACTGCCGGCGTGGTCATCGCCAATCGAACGATCGAGCCGTCCGATTTCCATATCACGTTAACTCGTTGCGAGCCGCTTTGATTCCAAACCACGCCAAGGATGTCGCCGGCATTGTTGATTGCTGTGGCCATCGTATAGGCGAGATCCGGCGCCGGCAGGATACGCATGGCGTAGTCCGGCGGGCTCCACGCGACCGCATATTGCTTCGCGGCGTTGGCGTCCAGCAGGCTTCCCGTGACGTCGCCGGTCGCATTGATGCTCAATGTGCCGACGAAACTTTTATACAGCGTTGTATCTGCCGGAATCGGCAGCGCGACGACGCGATATGTCGTCGCCATGGCGTCGCTGGCGAACGCCGCACCGGCCAGCAGGAACATTGCGGATACGAGACGAATGGGCAGAGAAACAGCCGTGCGAGCAGATCGCAGGGTCTTCATCGCGGTACTCCCCAGGTTGTATGCCCCCGAACGCTGATTAGGCGCCGGGACCATCCGCCCGGAGTGAAATTCCCGTTACGCGCGCACCTAGCGCTTCCCTCGCCCGCCTTCGGCCTTCTTGCTCCCGGCCTCGCTGCAACCCAGGCGGCTTTCCTCGATCAGCTTCGGCATCTTCTCGGCGAGGAAATCGATGAACACGCGCACCGCCGGCAGCAGGCCGCGACGCGAGGCGAACACCGCGTGCGCGGTGCCCTGCGGCAGGCGCCATTCGGGCAGCACCACCTCCAGCTCGCCGGCGCGCACCGCGTCCGCGCACAGGGTTTCGGGCAGCATGGTGATGCCGATACCCTGCCTGGCCAGCGCCATCAGCATCGGGAAATCGAAACCCGCGACGCGCGGCTTGAGCGCGATCTTGCGGGTCTCGCCGTCGCGATGCAGTTCCCAGTGCTGCCGCGCCTCGTCCTCGCCCATGCTCAGGGTCACGTGCGCATCCAGATTCTCGGGCGCCTGCGGCCGGCCCATGCGGTCGAGGTATTTCGGGCTGGCGACCAGCAGTTCCTGGATCTGGCCGAAGCTGCGCATCACCAGGCTGCCGTCGTCGTCGAGTTTGTTGCGAACGCGGATCGCGACGTCGAAGCCTTCGTTGATCACGTCCACGCGCCGGTTGCTGACGTGCAGCTGCACGCGCACCTGCGGATAGCGGGCGAGGAATTCGGGCAGGATCCGCGGCATCTGCTCCTGCGCCAGCCCGACCGGGACGCTCACGCGCACCACGCCGCGCGGTTCCGCGCTGAGCCGGTCCACCGCCTCGCGCGCGGCCTGCGCCTCGGCCAGCATCGACTGCGCGTGGCGATGCACGCTGGTGCCGACGTCGGTGACCGCGAAGCGCCGGGTGGAACGCTGCAGCAGGCGCACGCCCAGCTCGCTTTCCAGCGCGCTGATGCGCCGGCTCAGGCGCGATTTCGGGATGCCCAGCGCGCGTTCGGCCGCGGCGAAGCCGCCGTGGTCGACGACGGCGGCGAAGTAATACAGGTCGTTGAGGTCGTTCATCCGAACAATTCCATCAGTGGAACGATTCGTCATATCTGACCACGTTTATCCCACAGAGGCAACAACCTAGATTGGCTGCCAACGCGGCGCCGCCGCACCGGACAAGGCAAAGCCATGAAACTCCTGCACCTCGATTCCAGCATTCTCGGCGAGAACTCCGCCAGCCGCGCGCTGTCCGCGTCGATCGTGGCGCGCTGGCGACAGGCAGCGCCAGGGCTCGAGGTCATGCACCGCGACCTCGCCGGCGAACACGCCCTTCCCCACCTCGACGGCGCCAGCCTGGCCAAGGCCGATCCGGCCGAAGCCGCGCGCTCGGCGCGGGCGCTCGAGGAATTCCTCGCGGCCGACGTGATCGTGATCGGCGCGCCGATGTACAACTTCGGCATTTCGAGCCAGCTCAAGGCCTGGATCGACCGCATCGCGGTGGCGGGCAAGACCTTCCGCTACACCGCCGAAGGTCCGCAGGGACTGGCCGGCGGCAAAACGGTGGTCGTCGCCGCGACCTACGGCGGCCAGCATCCGCTCGAGAGCGGGCGCAATTTCGTCGAGCCCTACCTGCGCCAGGTGTTCGGCTTCCTCGGCATCGCCGACGTGGAATTCGTCGACGCGGCCGGCCTGAGCGTTTCGCCCGAACAACGCAGCCTGGCGCTGGAAGCCGCGGAACAACGCATCGAGGCGATGGCGCTGCCGCTGGCGGCTTGAAGGGCCGAATCGATTAAAGCCCCTCTCCCTTCGGGAGAGGGGTTGGGGTGAGGGGCAGGCGGAATCCGAATGGTTTGATCATCCGGCTTCTTTCGCCCCTCATCCGCCCCTTCGGGGCACCCCCGCCTTCGCGGGGGCAGGCTCTTCTCCCGAGGGGAGAAGGAAAACATCATGAAATCCGCTCGGCCCCGCCCATGTACCGGCGCAAGGCCTCCGGCACCGTGATCGAACCGTCTGCGTTCTGGTAGTTCTCCATCACCGCGATCAGCGCGCGACCGACCGCGACGCCGGAACCGTTGAGCGTGTGCACCAGCTCCGGCTTGCCGGACGCCGGGTTGCGCCAGCGCGCCTGCATGCGCCGGGCCTGGAAATCGCCGCAATTCGAGCACGAGGAAATCTCGCGGTAGGCCTGCTGCGACGGCAGCCAGACCTCGAGGTCGTAGGTCTTGCGCGCGGAAAAGCCCATGTCGCCGGTGCACAGCAGCACCTTGCGGTACGGCAGGCCGAGCGTTTCCAGCACGGTTTCCGCGCAACGGGTCATGCGCTCGTGCTCGGCGTCGGATTCCTCCGGTTTCGAGATCGACACCAGTTCCACCTTCTCGAACTGGTGCTGGCGGATCATGCCGCGCACGTCGCGGCCACCGCTGCCGGCCTCGGAACGGAAGCACAGCGAATGCGCGGTCATGCGCTTCGGCAACGCCTCCGCCTCGACGATGTCGTCGCGCACGATGTTGGTGAGCGAGATTTCCGAGGTCGAGATCAGATAGCGTCGATGCTCGCCGAGCTGGGTGGCGAACATGTCCTCCTCGAACTTCGGCAACTGGCTGGTGCCGTACAGACTGTCGGCGTTGACGATCACCGGGACGTTGGTTTCCTCGTAACCGTGCTCGCCGGTGTGCAGGTCGAGCATGAACTGCGCCAGCGCCCGGTGCAGGCGCGCGAGCTGGCCGCGCAGCACGGTGAAGCGCGAACCGGACAACTTCGCCGCGGTCTCGCCGTCGAGCCAGCCGTGGCGCGCGCCGAGCTCGACGTGGTCCTTCACCTCGAAATCGAACGCGCGCGGCGTGCCCCACCTCTTCTGCTCGACGTTCTGCGATTCGTCGCCGCCCCGCGGCACCGAATCGTCGGGGATGTTCGGGATGCCGAGCGCGATCGCCTCGATCTCGCCGCGGATGCGATCGAGCTCGACCTCGGACTGCTTCAGCTCCTCGCCGAAGCCCGCGACTTCGGCCATCACCGCGGACACGTCCTCGCCCTTCGCCTTCAGCATCCCGATCTGCTTGCTTCTGGTGTTCCGCAGGTTCTGCAGCTCCTGGGTGCGCACCTGGATGCGCTTGCGGTCGGCTTCCAGCGCCTCCAGGCGGCCGACGTCGAGCTCGAAGCCGCGACTGGCGCGCAGGCGCTCGGCGAGTTCGGCGGGATTGGCGCGCAGCAGGGCGGGATCGAGCATGTCGGCGTGGATGCGTGGGATGAATGCGCATTATCGCCGCGATGGCCCGGAAGCGGGCTGCACCGCGACCGGCTGTGCCAGAATCGGGCTTCCCCCGAATCCCCTGCCCCGATGCCTGACACGCCTGCGAATGCCCCCGCGCCGCGCCGACCGGGCCTGCGGCTCTCGCGCCGCAGCTGGTTGATCGTCGCCCTCGCCTTCGCCGCCGGCCTGCTGCTGTTCCTGCTGTTGTGGGCGGGCCATCGCGACGACAACGATTTCTACCGCGCCGACGCGCCGGTCGCCGGCCCGAGCGGACAGGTGTTCGAACCGCTGCCGGTGCCGATGCCGGCGGATGAAGCCGGCAATGCGCCCGCATCCGACGACCAGGATCGCGCGCCGGGCATGGTCGGCATCGACGAAACCCGGCCGGCGACGCCTCCGCCGGCGCCACGCGCGCCGCCGCCTCCGCCATCCGCGCCCGCGGCGCCCACCGCGGTCGCACAGGCCAACTCCGACCCGGTGCTGGTCAGCAGGACATCGACTCCGTACCCGGTCGATGCGCTGAGAAACGGCGAATCCGGCACCGTGGTGCTCAAGATCACGGTTGGTCCAGATGGAGTGCCCTACGGCATTGCCATCGCTCGGAGCAGCCGATCTCGTTCGCTCGATCGCGCGGCAATGAGCGCGGTGAAATCGTGGCGATTCAAGCCGGCGATGCGCGGCGGGCAGCCGGTGCCGGCGACGGTCCAGGTCCCGGTGGCCTACAACCTCGGCGACCGCTGAAGGATCTTCGTTCCCCGCTCAGGCGCGGCGAAGGAAAAACCCGGCATCGCGCGCCAGCGCATCGAACCCGGGGAACGAGGTCGCCACGTTGGCGACGTCGTCGATCCGCACCTCGCCCCGCGCCAGCTGCGCCGCCACCGCGAACGCCATCGCGACGCGATGGTCGCCGCGCGAATCCACTTCGCCGCCACGCAGCGTTCCGCCATGCAGGGTCGCACCATCGGGCGTTTCGTCGACGCGGATGCCGAGCGCGCGCAGTCCGCCCGCCATGCCGGCGATGCGGTCGGATTCCTTGACCCGCAGCTCGGACGCGCCGCGCACCACCGTCACGCCTTCGGCGCAGGCGGCGGCCACGAACAACGCCGGGAATTCGTCGATCATGTCCGGCACGTGTTCGATCGGCACCTCGATCCCGCACAGCGGCGCATGCCGCACGCGCAGGTCCGCGACCGGTTCCCCGCCCCGTTCGCCCGCGTTCTCCTCGACGATGTCCGCGCCCATCGCGCGCAACACGTGCAGCAGGCCGATGCGGCGCGGATTCATGCCGATGCCGCGCAACACCAGTTCCGAGCCGGGCACGAGGGTCGCGGCGACGAGGAAGAACGCGGCCGATGAGAAATCCGCAGGCACCCGGATCGCGGTCGCGCGCAGGGCCCGGCCGCCGCGCAGGCACGCGATGCCGGGCGAGGCCTCGATGTCGGCGCCGAACGCCGCGAGCATGCGCTCGGTGTAGTCGCGGGTCGGGTGCGGCTCGCGCACCACGGTTTCGCCATTCGCGTACAGGCCGGCCAGCAGCAGCGCCGACTTCAGCTGCGCGCTGGCGACCGGCAGCGTGCAGTCGACGCCGCGAAGCGCCTGTCCACCGTGGATCCGCAGCGGCGCGCAGCCATCCTGCGAAGCGATCTCCGCGCCCATCGCCGCCAGCGGCTCGATCACGCGCCGCATCGGCCGCTTCGACAGCGATTCGTCGCCGACCAGGACGCTGTCGAAACGCTGGGCCGCGAGCAATCCGGCGAGCAGGCGCATCGCGGTGCCGGCGTTGCCGCAATCGAGCGGTCCCGACGCCGCTTGCAGGCCATGCAAGCCGACGCCGTGCACGATGCGCACGCCATCGGACGGCGCCTCGATGCGCACGCCCAGCCGCGCGAAGATCGCCGCGGTGGCGCGGGTGTCCTCGCCTTCGAGGAAGCCTTCGATGCGCGTCGTGCCTTCGGCGATGGCGCCGAGCATGACCGCGCGGTGCGACACCGACTTGTCGCCGGGCACGGCGATTTCGCCATGCAGCGCGGTTCCGCGCGAGGCGATCCAGGCGCTCATGCACCCGCGCCTGTAGAGCCGAGCTTGCTCGGCTCGCCGACGATCGTTCCCAGCGCGGAAAGCAGGCGGCGATTCTCGCTGGCGTCGCCGACGGTGATGCGCAGGCACTCCGGCAGGCCGTAGCCGGCCATCGGCCGCAGCACCACGCCCTGGCGCAGCAGGCCGGCCTCGATCCGCGCTGCCTCCGGACCGAATTCCACGAGCAGGAAATTGGTCAGCGACGGGTGCACGAAGCCACCGCGCTCGCGCAGCGCATCGGCCAGGGCCGCGCGCTGTTCCGCATTGCGCGCCAGCGACCAGCGCAGGTGCGCCTCGTCGCCGAGCGAGGCTTCCGCCGCGGCCAGGGCGGCCGCGTTGACGTTGAAGCTTTCGCGCACCCGTTCCAGCACCGCGATGCAATCCGGGTGCGCGACGGCGTAGCCCACGCGCAGGCCGGCCAGCGCATGCGCCTTGCTGAAGGTGCGGGTCACGACCAGGTTCGGATGGCGCGGCTGCAGCGCCAGCGCCGAGGCGTAATCCGGCGCATCCGCGAATTCGGCGTAGGCCTCGTCGACCACCACGATCACCGACTCCGGCACCCGCGCCATGAACGCGGCGAACGCATCGGCGCCGAACCAGGTCCCGGTGGGGTTGTTCGGGTTGGCGAGGTGGACGAGGGCGGTGCGCGGCGAAATCGCGGCGGCGACGGCATCGAGGTCGTGGCCGCGCGGCATCGCCGCCTCGCGCGCGAACGCCGGCGCGATGCGCAACGGCGCGCCCGCCGCCTGCGCCGCGAGCGCGTACACCGCGAAACCGAACTGCGAGGCGACGACTTCGCGTTCCGGGCCCGCGAACACCTGCGCGAACTGCATCAGCAACTCGTGCGAACCGTTGCCGAGGACGAGTTGCGTGGTGTCGACGCCGTGCCTCGCCGCCAGCGCGCGCTTGAGGTCGCCGCCGAGCGGATCCGGGTAGCGATGAAGCTGGTTCAGCGTTTCCAGCACCGCCCGCTTCGCCGCCGGCGACGGGCCGTAGGGATTCTCGTTCGAGCCGAGTTCCACCAGCGCGCCATCGGCATGCGCGCGCCGCAGCGCGACCAGGTCGTGGCCCGGATCGTAGGCGCGCAGGCCGCGGATGCCGGGGTTCGCGAGCGCGTCGAAATCGATCATCGCCGCGGCGTCCGTCGCGCGTCAGCCATGGCGGCGCTGGAAATCGCGCATGAATCCGACCAGCGCATCCGCCGCTTCCACCGGCACCGCGTTGTAGAGCGAGGCGCGGATGCCGCCGACCGCCTTGTGGCCCTTGAGCCCGATCATCCCCGCCGCGCGCGATTCGGCGACGAAGCGCGCGTCCAGTTCCGCGTCCGGCAGGAAGAACGGCACGTTCATGCGCGAACGCGCGGCCGGCGCGACCTCGTTGCGGTAGAAACCGCCCGAACCGTCGATGGCCGCGTACAGCGCGCCGGACTTGCGCGCGCTGCGGCGCGCGAATTCGGCCACGCCGCCTTCGTCCAGCATCCAGCGCAGGTTGAGGCCGAGCAGGTACCAGTTCCAGGTCGGCGGCGTGTTGAGCATGGAATCGCTCGCCGCGTGCGAGGCGTAGTTGAAGATGTTCGCGCGCGGCTGGCCGGCGCGTTCGAGCAGGTCGCGGCGCACGATCAGCACGCCGATGCCGACCGGGCCGAGGTTCTTCTGCGCGCCGGCGTAGACCAGCCCGAACTTGGAGATGTCCAGCGGCGCGGAGGCGATCGAACTGCTGAAATCGGCGAACAGCGGCGCGTTGCCGGGTTCGCCGCCCTCGAAAAGCGATTGGTCGAGGTATTCGACGCCGTGGATGGTTTCGTTGGCGGTGACGTGCACGTAGGCCGCGTCCGGCGACAGCTTCCATTCGGCGCGCGGCGGCACGTCGCGGAAACCGCCGGCCTCGCTGCTGGCGGCGACGCGCGCGTCCACGTACGGCGCGGCCTGCTTCATCGCGACCTTGCTCCAGTGGCCGCTGACCACGAAATCGACCGGCTGCCCGGGCGCGGCGAAGTTCAGCGCCATCAGCGCCTGCTGCGTGGTCGCGCCGCCGGCGGTGAACAGCACTGCGTGGCTGTCGGGAATCGCCAGCAGCGCGCGCAGGTCGGCCTCGGTTTCGGCCGCGACCTGCATGAATTCGGGCCCGCGATGGCTCAGCTCGACGATCGATGCGCCGGTGCCGTGCCAGTCCAGCAGTTCGTCGCGCGCGCGGCGCAGCACCGGTTCCGGCAGCGCCGCGGGCCCGGCGCTGAAGTTGAAGGCTCGCGGCATCGCCGGCTCTCGCTTGGGGAAGCCGCAGTATGCCGCAGCGCAGCACGCCTCCGCAGGGGCGGCGGCAATGTTTTCCGGACGCCCTGCAACGTCGCTGCGCAACTTCCGCGACCCGCCGGGTTCTATCCTTGTCGTGTCCCCGCACGCCGGAGGAATTGCCATGAAGCTGCGCGACGCCCTGCGCATCCCCGCCGCCGACATCACCGACGAAGCGGTCTACCGCGACCGCCGCCGGTTGCTGGCCGCGTTCGCGACCGCGCCGGCCCTGGCCGTGGCCGGCTGCGGCCGCGCGGAACCGCCACCGCCGCCGCGGGTGACGATCACGCCCGAGCAGGCGAAGTCCGGGTTCCGCACCGACGAGGAACTGACCACCTACGCGGACGTCACCAGCTACAACAATTTCTACGAATTCGGCACCGGCAAAGCCGACCCTTCGCGCGCGGCCAAGACCCTGCGCACCTCGCCGTGGACGGTCGCGGTCGGCGGCAAGTGCGCGAAGCCCGGAAAACTCTCGCTCGACGACCTGCTCAAGGGCCTGAAGCCCGAGGAACGCATCTACCGCATGCGCTGCGTCGAAGGCTGGTCGATGGTGATCCCGTGGCTGGGCGTGCCGCTGGCGGACGTGCTCAAGCGCTTCGAGCCGACCGCGCAGGCGAAGTACGTCGCCTTCACCAGCCTCGCCGACCCGCGGCAGATGCCGGGCGTGCGCGCATCGGTGCTGCGCTGGCCCTACCGCGAGGGCCTGCGCATCGACGAGGCGATGCATCCGCTGACGATCCTCGCCACCGGCCTGTACGGCAAGCCGCTGCCGCAGCAGGACGGCGCGCCGCTGCGGCTGGTGGTGCCGTGGAAGTACGGCTTCAAGGGCATCAAGTCGATCGTCGCGATCACCTTCGTCGAACGCATGCCGTTCACCAGCTGGAACGACGAGGCTTCGGACGAATACGGCTTCTTCTCCAACGTCAACCCGGCCGTGGACCATCCGCGCTGGAGCCAGAAGACCGAGCGCCGCATCGCCGGGACCGCGAGCAAGCTGTTCGCCGAGCGCATCCCCACCCGCCCGTTCAACGGCTACGCCGACCAGGTCGCGGCGATGTACGCCGGCATGGACCTGAGGAAGTGGTTCTGAAGGCGCCGGCGAAACGGCGCGTCGAGCCGCGCATCGTCGTCGCGAAAACCCTCGTCCACCTGCCCGCGCTGGCGCCGCTGGCGATCCTGCTGTCGCAGGCGTGGAGCGTGGCGCGCACCGGCGGCGACGCGCTCGGCGCCGATCCGGTGGCGGAAATCGAGCATCGCCTCGGGCTGTGGGCGCTGCGCTTCCTCATGCTCGCGCTCGCCGTCACGCCGCTGCGGCAACTCACCGGAAAACCGGTGCTGGTGCGCTTCCGGCGCATGCTCGGCCTGTACGCGTTCTTCTACGCCTGCCTGCATTTCGCCGCCTACCTCGGCCTCGACCTGCGCGGCTACTGGACCCAGGTCTTCGAGGACATCGCCAAGCGCCCGTACATCACCGTCGGTTTCGCCGCGTGGCTGCTGCTGCTGCCGCTGGCGATCACCTCGACCACCGGCTGGATCCGCCGCCTCGGCCGCAACTGGGCGCAGCTGCACAAGCTGGTCTACGCCATCGGCGTGCTCGCCGTGCTGCATTTCTGGTGGCTGGTGAAGTCCGACATCCGCGAACCGGCGCTGTACGCCGGCATCCTCGCGGCCCTGCTCGGCTGGCGCGCGTGGAAGGCGTGGGCGGCGCGGAGGAAAGCCGCGCTCAGCCGACCCCGAACAACAGCAGCAGGCTGAGCGCGCCGGCGATTAGCAGCGCCGCCAGCAGCAGCCATGGCAGGCGCCGCGCCGGGGACTTCGCGCGTTCGCCGAGGCGGGTGGAGGCGAGGTCGATTTCCACCGCCTTTTCCGGACGCAATTGCCGCGCCGGCGCCTCGACCACGAAGCGGTGCTGGGCATCGAACACCACCTGGTCGCCGGGCAGCAGCACCGCGTCGCGCACCGTCCTGCCGTTGACCGCGCTGCCCTCGCCCGAATCCAGGTCGCGCAGCAGCACGCGCCCGCCGTCGTGCTCCAGGCGCGCGTGGTGTTCGGGGAAGGCGGGGCTGTCGATGCGGATGTCCGCCTCCGCCGCGCGCCCGACCAGGCGCGGGCGCTCGAGGGTGATGCTGCGCCCGTGGTAATGCCCGCCGACGCCGCGCAACACCAGGCGCGGGTCGCCGGGCGCGTCCGCCGCCGCCGGCAGGGCCGTGTTCGCGGCCGGGTCGCCGGCGCGCATCAGGGTCAGTTCGCTGCCGTCGACGTGGATCGCGTCGCCCGGCCGCAGCATCGCCATGCGCCGCACCGGGCGGCCGTTCACGTGGATCCCGCGCACGCCGTCGGCGACGGCGAGCCAGACCCCGCGCCGGTCCACGCAGAACCTGAGCAGCGGCGCCTGCGGGTCGATCACCAGGCCGATGGCGTCGTCGCCGCCGCGGCCGATGCCGTGCATGCCGGGACCGAGTGGCAGTTCCGTGCCGTTGTCATCGAATCGGAGTTTGAGGGCGTCCACGCGCGGCGAATCTAGCACGGCTCCCCGCCGTGATCGAACGCGGATGCTAGGCTGCGCGCCTGTCCCCATCCAGCGCCGGCCATGAGCGACATCGACATCCGCCACCACCATTCGCTGCCGCTGCCCAAGGCGCGCAAGGCGGTCGAGGACATCGCGAAGAAACTCGCGGCGAAGTTCGACATGGACTACGGCTGGGACGGCGACGACCTGCATTTCACCCGCAGCGGCGTCGACGGCCGCATCCACCTGACCGAGAAGCAGATCCGGGTCACGGCCCGGCTCGGCTTCCTGCTGTCGGCGCTGAAGGGCACGGTCGAGCAGGAGATCCGCAAGGTGCTGGCCGAACGCTTCGACTAGCCCGCGGCGAACAGCCTGCGCGAGAACGCGGTTTCCTCGCGCCGGATCTCCTCGACGAAGCGCGGCGCGTCGCCGAGCGCGGCGAAGGCCTCGAAGCCGCGTTCGAGGAAGCCCTGCAGTTCCGACAAGCCGGCCGCGCGCGCCGGCACCCGCGATAGGCGCAACAGCATCGCCACGCCGGGCATGCGCAACGCCTGCGCCAGGCCGTTGCCGACCTCGGCGATCAGCGCGATCTGGCGCGCGCGCAGGCGCGGCAGCCCGCAGGCGCGGTAGGCCTCGCCGTACAAGGCCATGTCCAGCGCGCGCCGGCGCGGCGCGAGCCGCTGCAGGCGCTGGGCCGTGCGCAGGTCCAGCGCCTGGGTCAGCGCGCCAAGTTCGATCGCGTCGGCCACCGTTTCCAGCAGCGCGCCGGGCAGCAACCGCTGCATCGCCGGCAGCACCCGCGCGATGTCGGCGTCACGCCGGCTGAAATCGTGGTCGCCGTAGACATCGGTGAGGAAGAATTCCGCGGCCGGGCGCCGCGCCGGATCCGCGAGGAAGCGCGCGAAGCCCTCGCGCAGGCGTTGCGCCTGCCAGCGCCGCAGCTCCGGCAGCCAGCGCAGGCGATTGCGCGGTTCGCGCCGCGGATCGAACAGGGCCTGGTGGCAGGCCAGGCGCCGCGCCAGCCGATGCGGAACCGCGTGGGTGCTCATGCCGGCATCTTCCCGGCTGCGGGCCTCGCGCGGCAACTCCGCTACACTCGCCGCACCCCGGCCGACCCCCGCCGCATGCTTTCACTCCACGCCGCGCCACGATCCACGACCAGACCCGGGCGCGCACGCCGCGCCGCGAAGGATGCCGACGCCGCGCCGCGCATCGGCCTCGCCATCGCCGGCGGCGGCCCCATCGGCGGCATGTACGAGCTGGGCGCGTTGCGCGCGCTCGAGGATGCGATCGAAGGCCTCGACCTCACCCGCATGGATTGCTACGTGGGCGTGAGCAGCGGCGCGTTCCTCGCCGCCGGCCTCGCCAACCGCATGAGCGCGGGCGAGATGTGCCGGATCTTCATCACCGGCGACAGCGACGACGTGCGCTTCCGCCCGGAAACCTTCCTGCGCCCGGCGATGTTCGAATACCTGCGCCGCGCGGCGAGCCTGCCGCGGCTGACCCTGGAATGGTGGCGCGGGCTGCTGCTCGGGCCGCGCGACGCGCGCTGGTCGGACCTGCTCAACCGCTTCGGCGGGCTGGTGCCCACCGGCCTGTTCGACAATGCGCGGATCGAGGTCTTCCTGCGCGAGATCTTCACCCGGCGCGGGCGCAGCAACGATTTCCGCGAACTCGGCCGGCCGCTGTACGTGGTCGCGGTGGACCTCGACAACGGCGAGGCGGTGCGCTTCGGCGGCGAGGGCTGGGACGACGTGCCGATCTCGCGCGCGGTGCAGGCCAGCGCCGCGCTGCCCGGGCTGTATCCGCCGGTCGACGTGCGCGGGCGCCAGTTCGTCGACGGCGCGCTGCGCCGGACCATGCACGCCTCGGTGCTGCTCGAACGCGGCATCGACCTGCTGCTCGGCATCAACCCTCTGGTGCCGTTCAACAACGACAACCGCGGCAAGCGCGCCAGCGAACGCCACGGCCTCGCCGAGGGCGGCCTGCCGGCGGTGCTGTCGCAGACCTTCCGCACCCTGCTGCAGTCGCGGATGCAGGTGGGGCTGGCGCGCTACGTGCAGCAGTACCCCGACGTCGACCAGCTGGTGTTCGAACCGAACGAAACCGACGGCGACCTGTTCTTCACCAACGCCTTCAGCTTCGCCTCGCGCCGCCGCGTCTGCCAGCTGGGCTACCGCAACGCGCTCGACGACCTGCGCAAGCGCCGCGAAGCGCTGGCGCCGATGCTGGCCGCACACGGGCTGTCGCTGCGCGAGGCGGTGCTCGACGACGAACGCCGCACCGTGCTCAGCGGGCTGCCGCCGGCGCCGCCGCGCAGCACCGAAACCACCGCGCGCCTGCGCCGCGCGCTGGACGACGCCGAACACCTGGTCGCGCGCCGCAAGCGCGCCCGCCGCGTGGTGTGAATGCTCTAGTCGCTGCGGCCAAGCTGCACGCATTCCCGACGCAGCGAAAGGCAAACCCATGGCCAAGTTCAAGAAGACCGCCGGCAAGACCGCCAATCGCGGCGGTGGCAACGCGCAGGACCAGGCTGATCGCCTGTCCAGGACCCTGACCGAATCCGCGCAGCAGATCTGGCTCGCCGGCGTTGGCGCGTTCGGACGCGCGCAGGCCGAGGGCGCCAAGCTGTTCGAGGCGCTGGTGAAGGAAGGCCTGAGCCTGGAGAAGACCGCGCGCGGCTTCGCCGGCGGTCGTGCCGACTTCGTCCGCGACGCGGTCGAGAACCACGTCGGCCAGGCCCGCGAACGCGCCACCGACACCTGGGACAAGCTCGAGAAGGTGTTCGAGGCGCGCGTGCAGAAGGCGCTGACCAAGCTCGGCGTGCCCGGCCGCGACGACCTCGCCGACCTCGCCCGCCGCGTCGAGAACCTCACCGCCGAACTGCGCCGCCAGCAGGCGCCGAAGCCGGCCGCGAAGCGCGCTCCCGCCAGGAAGGCCGCGAAGCAGGCCAAGGCCGCGCCGCGCAAGGCCGCCAAGCGCGCGAAGCCCGCCGCCTGACCCGACGCGCCCCGCGCGGGCGCGTTCCGCTTCCCCTAAAACCCGCCAGTCCCCATTCGACCGCGCGTCTCCCTCCCCTGCGGTTCGGGCTGGCGGGTTTTTCTTTTGTTCTATCCTTGTGCCCCCTCGTTCGGATGCGAAGGCATGGGCGCACTGGCCAGTCTCCTGCTCGCGATCGTCGTCGCCGTGGCCATCGGCGTGGCCGCGACCGTCTACCTGCAACGCGTGCGCCTGCCGCGCGAGGAACGCGCCGAAGGCATCGCCGCGCTCGCGGACATGCGCTGGCGCGAGTTCATCCACCTGATCCTCGACGTGCTCGCCGGGCGCGGCTTCACCCGCGTGAACGACCCGGGCGCCGCCTCGGACGAGGCCGACATCCCGCTCGAACGCGACGGCGAGCCGTGGCTGCTCGCGTCCAAGCACGGCGCGAGCTACGTGCTCGGTTCCAGCGACATCGGCGAATTCGCGGACACCATGCGCATGCGCGGCGCCGTGGGCGGCCTGCTGGTCACGCCCGGCACCTTCGCCCCGGAGGCGCGCAGGCTCGCGGAATCGGAGCGCATCGAACTGCTCGACGGGCCCAGCCTGTGGCCGGAATTGCGCGAACGCCTGCCGGAGGCGCAACGCGCTGCCATCGGCACGCAGGTGCGGATGCGCGCGCGGCAACACGCCTGGCTCGGCTGGCTGGCCGGCGTCGCGCTCGGCGCGGGCGTGTTCCTGCTGGTCCACGACGGCGGCGGATCGGCATCGCCGGCGGAAGCGTCCGCGCTGGTGGGCGCCACGCCCGCCCAGCGCCACGCGACGAAAGCCGCGTCCGCCGCCGATTCCAACGCCATCTGGCCGGCGCCGCGCGACGCGGCGCCCGCTTCGCTGGAACAGGACCGCAACGACGCCGCGCGCGCGATCGGTTCGCTGCCCATGGTCGATCGCGCGCTGTGGTCGAGCCAGTCGACGTTGCTGGTCTACCTCGACAGCGCCGACGCCGACGCGAAGTCCGCGATCTGCCCGCTGCTGGAACGCTACCCGGAACTCGGCGCCTCGCGCATCCAGCTGCAACCGCCCGAAGGCAGCGGCGAGGCGGTGCGGTTCTTCCAGTGTCGGGCGTATTGAGCAGTCAGCAATGCCAAGCCGCGGTACTCATCCAAGCAGACTGGTTTACTCCATTCTCACGTTAGCTGGAGTTGCGATCCTGCTCATTGGGCGACCACTACTTGGCTCGGATCTGATATCACTTTCCGGAGCAATCCTCATGTGCTCCTCATGCCTTCTAGGCAATACCGTAGCGCTAAGCAGAGGCGCTCTTTGGAGCTGGGGTGGTTTCGCCTACTTCAAGGACGATCCGGTCCATTTTGTATTGCTCTTCTTCATGTGGTTCGTCGGCGGTGGCTTCCTGTTAGTCATGGCCACCGCAGCGCTGTGGCAACGCCTCGCTGGCTGACAATTCACTCAAGCCGCATCCAGACGCTTTTGATTCTGGTGACTGCTTTCCATCTGCCGCCGGCGGGAGAAAGTGCCGAAGAGCCTGTCCTCGAATGCTCTCGTCGAGGGCGAATAAGCGTGGAAAGACCTTGCGAGATCGCAACCCCACCCCAGCCCTCCCCTTCAGCGAAGGGGAGGGAGAAAAATCACCAATGCACCCCGCGCATCAGCGCCGCGAAGGCGATCTGCTCGTTGCTCGGCGCGGTCTCGCCCTTCAGCGCCTTCTTGTCGCCCTTCGCCGCCGCCGAATCCGGGAACAGCTCGAACGCGGTGCTCATGATCACCTCGTAGGCCTTCGGCGCGACCGCGTTCACCAGCGCGCTGAAGATGCCCAGGCGCGTCGCGATGCGGCTGGGCTTCTCGATGATGCCCTTCACCACCAGGTCTGCGGCCTCGTCCGGCGTCAGCGTCGGCACGCTGTCGTACATCTTGGTCGGCGCGATCATCGGCGTCTTCACCAGCGGCATGTTGATGGTGGTGAAGCTGATGCCCTTGCCCGACAGCTCGCCCTGCGCGCAGCGGCTGAACGCATCCAGCGCCGCCTTGGATGCCACGTAGGCGGAGAATCGCGGCGAGTTCGCCAGCACGCCGATCGAGCTGATGTTGATGATGTGGCCCTTGCGCCGCTGGGTCATGGTCGGCATGAAGCCCATGATCAGGCGCAGCGAACCGAAGTAGTTCAGCTGCATCGTGCGTTCGAAATCGTGGAAGCGGTCGTAGCTGAGCTCGATCGAACGCCGGATCGAGCGGCCCGCGTTGTTGACCAGGATATCGACGTGGCCGTGGTCCTTCAGCACCGCCGCGACCAGGCGGTCGCAGTCGGCCATGTCGGCGAGGTCGGCGGTGTAGGCGAACACCTTGCCGCCCTTGGCCTTCATCTCGTCGCGGGCCTTGAACAGCTCCTCCTCGCCGCGCGCGACGATGACCGTGATCGCGCCGGCCTCGGCCACGCGCTGCGCGGTGGACAGGCCGATGCCGGACGAACCGCCGGTGATGACCACGACCTTGTTGCGCACCTTGCCCTTGAGCGTGCGGTCGACGAACAGGTCCGGGTCGAGGTGGCGTTCCCAGTAGTCCCACAACCGCCACGCGTAGCTGTCCAGGCGCGGCACCGAGATGCCGCTGCCCTTGAGCGCGCGCTCGGTCTCGCGGTTGTCGAAGCGGGTCGGATAGGTGATGAACTTCAGCACCGATTTCGGGATGCGGAAATCGCGCAGCAGCATCGCGGTCATGCGCCGCACCGGCGGCAGGTTGGCCGCGGCCATGCGCACGCCGCTGGGCACGAAGGCGAACATGCGCGCGTCGATGCGCATGGTCATTTCCGGCGCGTGGCCGGCGCGGGCGAAGGCGTTCAGCACCTCGCCCACGCGCATCGGCTCGGGATCGGTGAGGTGGAAGGTGTGCCCGTCCAGCTTCGGCTTGTGCGCGATGTGGTCGAGCGCGGCGGCGACGAAGTCCACCGGCACGATGTTGATGCGCCCGCCCTCGATGCCGACCATCGGCATCCACGGCGGCAGTGCCTCGCGCAGCTTCTTGAGCAGGGTGAAGAAGTAGTACGGGCCGTCGATCTTGTCGATCTCGCCGGTCTGCGAATGCCCGACCACCATGCCCGGCCGATACACGCGCCACTTGATCCGCTTTTCCGCGCGCACCAGCCCTTCGGATTCGTGCTTGGTCGCCAGGTACGGATCGTCGAGGCCTTCGGCTTCCTCGAACATGTCCTCGCGGAAGATGCCCGGGTACAGGCCCGCCGCGGCGATCGAACTGACGTGGTGGAAGCAGCCGGCATCGAGCGCGGCGGCGAGGTCCAGCGCGTGCCGCGTGCCATCGACGTTCGCCACCCGCTGCGACGCGGCGTCGGCGTCCATGTCGTAGATCGCGGCGAGGTGGAAGAAGTGCCGGACCTTGCCCTTGAGCGCGCGCAGCTGCGCCGCGCTCACGCCGCACCTGGCGGCGGAGAGATCGCCCGCCACCGGCACGATCCGCTTCATGTCCCAGCCCATCTTCCGGCCGATGGCCTCGAGCTTCTTCTGCGAATCCTTGCGCACGAGCACGTGAACGGTGCCCTTGCGCTTGAGCAGGTCGGTCACGAGGAAACGGCCGATGAACCCGGTGGCGCCGGTGACGAAGTAGTCCATGGAAACGGATCCGGTTGGTCGGCGCCGCACGCCGCGGCCCCACGGCGCTACGGTGCCAGAGCCCGCGGCCGGCGACAATCCGGCGCCGTATTGACCCCCCGCCGGGGGCGTGCTGTCATGCCCTCGACCCCGGGAGGCACCATGGCCAAGGCAAGCGACCTGAAGCAGCAGTTCGAACAGGCGGCGATCGACGTGAAGGACCTGTCCGAGCGCCCCGACAACGACACCCTGCTGCGGCTGTACGCCCTGTACAAGCAGGGCTCGGAAGGCGACGTCAGCGGCGACAAGCCCGGCTTCTTCGATTTCGTCGGAACCGCCAAGTACGAGGCCTGGGGCAAGCTCAAGGGCATGGCCGGCGAGGAGGCGATGAAGAAGTACGTCGACCTGGTGAAGAAGCTTCGCGCGTAGGCCCGCAGGCGTGGCCCGGCAGACCCGCAAGCGCATCCTCGATGCGTCCCTGGCGATGTTCAACGCCCAGGGCGAGCCGAACGTCACCACCAACCACATCGCCGACGAGCTGGAGATCAGCCCGGGCAACCTGTACTACCACTTCCGCAACAAGGACGACATCATCGAGCAGCTGTTCGGCGAGTACGAACAGCGCATCGACGCCGCCCTCGCCGCGCCGGAAGGACGCCTGCCCGGACTCGAGGACGTGTGGCTGCAGCTGCACCTGGTGTTCGAGTGCATCTGGGACTACCGATTCCTGTACCGCGACCTGATCGACATCCTCAGCCGCAACCGCCGGCTGCGGATCCGCTTCGCGCGCATCCTCAAGCGCGCCGACGACCGCGCGCACCTGGTGATGCGCGGGCTGACCCAGGCCGGGGTGATGCGCGCCTCGGCGGCGGAACTGGACGCGGCCGCGACCAACATCCTGGTGATCGCGACGTTCTGGCTGAATTACGCCTCGGTGCGCGGCGAGAAGGACGAGCACGTCGCGATCCGCGACGGCATCGTGCAGGTGATGATGTCGCTCGCGCCGTTCCTGCGCGACGCGGAGCGGGTCCACCTCAACGGCCTGACCCGCGCCTACCTGGATTGAACTAACCTGCGTGAGCGCAACCTGGCACACGCGTTTGTAGGAGCGCACCTGGGCGCGACTCGTTGCGCCCGTTTGCAGAGACACGTACCAGCGTGCGACCCATCACTTCAGGACAACCACACGGCGTCCCAGAACGGATAATCCCCGCATCTCCGCACAAGCCCTGCCCGCAAAGGATTGGCGATGATGTACCGCGCCACAGCCTGCACGTCTTCTTCCCCGCGGAGCGCGTGGTCGTGATATGCCCGCGACCAGACCTTCCTTCGTCGACCGACGGATCGAGCAACACTCGCCGCGCTTCGCGCCTTGAGCCGCGACACGACCGTCGGAAGATGATCCCTGTCGCCCAATTGCAGCAGCAGGTGCAAATGATCCGGCATGAGGACCCATGCCAGCAGCCGTGAATCTCCGAGGACCTCCTGCGCCGTGATCGTGCTGGCGGCAGCGCAAGCAACGCCGAACCTGCGAAAAAGAGGCTCGCGACCAAAGGTCGTGGTTGTGACGTGGTAGATCTCGCCGGCAAGCGAACAACGGCCCCGACGCAGGGCGCGGTGTCCGGGACGATCCGGTTGGCAAGGCATGCCCTCAGGCTGAGCGGCTGGAAGTCCGGTTGCAATCGGATTCCGGCGCAAGCGGACTCGGAAAAGCGGTCGCGCCCAGGTGCGCTCCTACAACTGCGGGAATCAGCGCGAACGACGGCGCGGCGCGCGGCGCTGCGGCTTCTTCGCGAGCTTTTCCTGCGCGGTCAGCAGCACGCCCCAGGCGATGTCGCGGGCGTCGTCGCCGCCGGCGCGGAGCAGCTGTCCGGCCTGCAGCGCGCGGCCGCGAACCGAGCACAGGCCGGACACCAGGCCGCGGCGGGCGACTTCGGCGCCGCCGATCAGGGCCAGCCACAGGTGGCGCGGGGTGACTTCGAGGGTGGATTGCGCGGTGTTGGCCATTTCGGGCTCCGGACGAATGCGACGGATGCGTCGCGACGGTGACAGCCTGCCCGCTGGCGGTCGAGCAATCACACTACCCACGCCCTTGCCTGCGGCCCGGCCGCGCGGGATGCTGTGCGTCCCTCGATGGAGCCGACCATGGCCGCGAAAAACAGTTGGGCGCCCTTCCCCCACGATGCGAAACCCTACGCCTACGCCGGCGATGCGCTGAAGAAGGCATGGCCGAAGCTGCATGCCGGCGACTGCGAACCCTTCCCCGACGCCAGGCGCGCCGGCGAATTGCTCAAGGCCGCCGGCAAGGCCGCGCCCAAGCTCGATGCCGAATCGCTCGCCGACGCGCTGCAGGACGCGTGGCGGAAATTCCACCACGGCGATTTCCAGGCCGCGTTCGAGGCCGGCGAGAAGCTCGGTCCGGCCGGCGCTTCGGTCGCGGTGAAGGCGCTGGGCATCCACGCCACGCACCTGGTCGATGGCGATGCGGAGAAGCTCAAGCGTTTCGAGCAGGCGGCGAAGCTGGCCGAAGCCGCGGTCAAGGCGCTGCCCGAGGAAGCGAACAGCCATTACCGCCACGCCTTCGCGCTGGGGCGCTACAGCCAGGGCCTGTCGATCGCGAAGGCCCTGAAGCAGGGCATCGCCGGCAAGGTGCGCGATTCGCTGGAAACGGCGCTGGACCTCGCGCCCAAGCACGCCGAGGCGCATACCGCGATGGCGCTGTACCACGGCGAGATCATCGGCAAGATCGGCGCGATGATCGGCGGCCTGACCTACGGCGCGAAGGCGGCCGATGCGGAAAAGCACATCAAGGCCGCGCTCAAGCTCACCCCGGATTCGCCGATCGCGCACATCGAGCACGGCAACCTGCTGTTGCTCCTGCATGGCGACAAGCAGGAAGACGCCGCGGCCGCGGCCTACGAGAAAGCGGCAAAACTCAAGCCCGTCGACGCGATGGAATCGCTGGATGCGGCTTATGCCAAGGCGCAGTTGGAATAACGCAATCGGGATAGTGAGAAGTTAGCGCTCATGAGATTACTCTGGCTTTTCATTCCGTTGATTATCAGCTCTTGCGCTGCTGCACAGCTTATGTCTTGGCCCGACGCTTCGTCGATCAAAGGGAATCCGCAAGAAGTCGTGCTGCAAGGACAGCTTGTCCGTTGGAGCCTTTCAGCCCTTTTACTTTGCCCAGACAACGACCATCCACCCCTTGAGCCGCCATTCACGGGCTGCATCGACCTCGTTGGATCGCCGGCCTCTTCCCTCATCTCAGGGAAATTCCCTCCGAGGTGCGCCACTGTTCAAGGTAAGCTCCAAGCTTACTCGTATGAGCCGGGCAACTTCGTCGTGCCAACCGGTTATCTCATGAGCAAGATTGGCGTACTAGAGGCTCGCAGCATAAAGACGTGCGGCAGCGCGCCTTAGGAATTCACCCGCGCCGAACCTGCTTCTCCGCGAAGATTGATCGACTACAACCTCGCGTCCGCAACACCCGCCGGCAGCACGCCCTTCACATCGAACACCACGCCCGGATCGCGCACGAAGGCCGCGACGCCGCCGGGCAGTTCGAGAAAACGCGCGTGCGCCACCGCGAGCACCACCGCGTCGTAGGCGCCCGCTTCCGGCTTCGCCACCAGCTCGATGCCGAGCTCGCGCTTCGCCTCGTCCGCATCCGCCCACGGGTCGTGCACGTCGACATTCGCGTTCGCCGCCTGCAGCTCGCGCACGATGTCCACCACGCGCGTGTTGCGCAGGTCCGGGCAATCCTCCTTGAACGTCAGCCCCAGCACCAGGATCCGCGAGCCGACCACGTGGATGCGCTTGCGCGCCATCAGCCGCATCACCTGGTGCGCGACGTGCAGGCCCATGCGGCTGTTGATGCGCCGCGCGGCGAGGATCAGCTCCGGGTGGTAGCCCAGCACCGTCGCCTTGTGCGTGAGGTAGTACGGATCCACGCCGATGCAGTGGCCGCCGACCAGGCCGGGCTTGAACGGCAGGAAATTCCACTTCGTCCCCGCCGCGGCGAGCACGTCGTGGGTGTCGATGCCCATCGCCTCGAAGATCATCGCCAGCTCGTTGACCAGGGCGATGTTGACGTCGCGCTGGGTGTTCTCGATGACCTTCGCCGCCTCGGCGACCTTGATGCTCGGCGCCTGGTGGGTGCCGGCCCCGATGATGCGGCGATACAGCGCGTCCACGAAATCCGCGGCCTCAGGCGTCGAACCGGACGTCACCTTGCGGATGCTGGTCAGCCGGCGCTGCTTGTCGCCCGGGTTGATCCGTTCCGGGCTGTAGCCGCAGCAGAAATCGACGTTGAATCGCAGGCCGGATTCGCGTTCCAGCACCGGCACGCAGATCTCCTCGGTGGTGCCGGGGTACACCGTGCTTTCGTACACCACGACATCGCCGCGCCCGAGCGCGCGACCGATGCTCGCGCTCGCCGATTCCAGCGGCCCGAAATCGGGCCGGTTCGCCTCGTCCACCGGCGTGGGCACGGTGACGATGAAGACGTTGCAGCCGGTCAATGCGGCCGGGTCGGCGGTCAGCCGCAGCCGCGTCGCCGCGGCCAGCGCCTCGGGCCCGGTTTCGCCGGTGTGGTCGCGTCCCGCGCCGAGTTCGGAGATGCGCCCGGGATCGATGTCGAAACCGAGCGTGTCGAATTGCTTGCCGAACTCCACCGCCAGCGGCAGGCCGACGTAGCCGAGGCCGATGACGGCGATGCGGACGGAATCGATGTCGGGCGGCGTGGCGCTCATGCGTGCCTCGGGATGGCGGCGGCGTCCGGATAGTACTCGCGGTGCCAGCGGGCGAAGGCGGCCACGCCCTCCTCGATCGACACCCGCGGCGCGTAGCCGGTGGCGGCGATGAGTTCGGAGGTGTCGGCTTCGGTGTCCGGCACGTCGCCGGGTTGCAGCGGCAGCATTTCCATGACCGCCTTGCGATCGAACGCCTGTTCCAGCAGTTCGATGAAATGCAGCAGCTGCACCGGGCGCTCGTGGCCGATGTTGTAGATGCGGTACGGCGCGGCGCTGGTCGCCGGGTCGGGCTCGGCGCCGTTCCATTCGGGATTCGGCCGCGCCGGCCGGTCGAGCGTGCGCACCACGCCTTCGACGATGTCGTCGATGTAGGTGAAGCTGCGGCTGTGGCGGCCGTGGTTGAACACCTTGATCGGCTCGCCGTTGCGGATGGCGCGCGCGAACAGCATCGGCGCCATGTCAGGCCGCCCCCATGGCCCGTACACGGTGAAGAAGCGCAGGCCGGTGCTGGGAATGCCGTAGAGGTGCGCATAGCTGTGCGCCATCATCTCGTTGGCCTTCTTGGTCGCGGCGTAGAAGGTCAGCGGGTGCGCGGTGCCGGCGTGTTCGGAAAACGGCACGGCGGTGTTCGCGCCGTACACCGAACTGGTCGAGGAGAACACGAGGTGTTCGACCCCGTGGTGGCGGCAACCTTCCAGGACATGCAGGAAGCCAACCAGGTTGCTGGCCGCGTAGGCATGCGGGTTCTTCGCCGCGTAGCGCACGCCGGCCTGCGCGGCGAGGTTCACGACCCGTTGCGGCTTGAACGAAGCGAAGGCGGCTTCGATCGCGGCACGGTCGCCGAGGTCGGCCTGCACGTGGGTGTAGCCCGGGTGCGCGAGCAGCGGCCGGAGCCGCGCCTGCTTCAGCGAGACGTCGTAGTAGTCGTTGAGGTTGTCGATGCCGAGCACGCGGTCGCCGCGCTCGAGCAGGCGCTTGGCCACGGCCGAACCGATGAAGCCGGCGGTCCCGGTGACGAGGATGTCCATGGCCGCATTGTAGGGGCGAACGCGCGCCCCTCCCGCAAACGCGAAAGCCGGCTCGAGGCCGGCTTTTCGGGAACCTGGTGGGCGGTGCAGGGTTCGAACCTGCGACCCTTGCCGTGTGAAGGCAATGCTCTACCGCTGAGCTAACCGCCCGGGGCCGCGCAGTATAGCCGAAGCCCGCGGGACGGCAAATTCCGCCCTTCCCTCGCCGCTCAATACGATTTCGATTCCCGCAGCGAATGCACCGCGGCCGGCGCGGCGAAGCTGTCGCTGCGCGCGATGGGCCAGTAGTCGCGGAACACCGAGTGCCGCGGCACGGCGTCGAGCAGTTCGCCCGGCGCGAGCGTGGGATACAACTCGCGCAGGGAACGGATTTCGGTCGGCGACACGCGGCGCAGGATGTGTTCGGGACCGAGTTGCTCGGGATGGGTGAGCCCGGCCGCGCACAGCAGGTCGCGCAGCGCCTTGAGCGTGTTGTCGTGGAAGTTGGCCACGCGCGTGGCCTTGTCCGGCACGTCCAGCTTCTTCCAGCGGTCGGGGTCCTGGGTGGCCACGCCGGTCGGGCAGCGGTCGGTGTGGCAGCTCTGCGCCTGGATGCAGCCGAGCGAGAACATGAAGCCGCGCGCGGCGTTGCACCAGTCCGCGCCGAGCGCGAACGTGCGCGCCATGTCGAAGGCGCTGACGATCTGCCCCGCCGCGCCGATGCGCACGCGCTCGCGCAGGCCCAGCCCGACCAGGGTGTTGTGCACCAGCAGCAGGCCCTCGTGCATCGGCACGCCGACGTGGTCGATGAACTCCGCCGGCGCCGCGCCGGTGCCGCCCTCGGCGCCGTCGACGACGATGAAATCCGGCACCAAGCCGGTTTCGTGCATGGCCTTGGCGATGCCGAACCATTCCCACGGATGGCCGATGGCGAGCTTGAAGCCCGCCGGCTTGCCGCCCGACATCTCGCGCATCCTCGCGATGAACTGCAGCAACTCGACCGGCGTGGAGAACACCGTGTGCCGCGACGGCGAGACGCAGTCGACGCCCATCGGCACGCCGCGGGTTTCGGCGATCTCGCGGCTCACCTTCGCCGCCGGCAGCACGCCGCCGTGCCCGGGCTTGGCGCCCTGCGACAGCTTCAGTTCCACCATCTTCACTTCCGGCTCGCGCGCGACCGCGGCGAATTTTTCGGCGTTGAAGCTGCCGTCGTCGTTGCGGCAACCGAAGTAGCCGGAACCGATTTCCCAGACGATGTCGCCGCCGTTCTCGCGGTGGTACGGCGACAGCGAACCCTCGCCGGTGTCGTGGTAGAAGCCACCGATCTTCGCACCCTTGTTGAGCGCGCGGATCGCGTTCGCCGACAGCGCGCCGAAGCTCATCGCCGAGATGTTGAACACGCTGGCCGAATAGGGCTTGGCGCAGCCCGCGCCGATCGCGATGCGGTAGTCGTGGTGGTGGAATTCGGCCGGCGCGATCGAATGGTTGATCCACTCGTACTGGTTGCCGTACACGTCGAGCTCGCTGCCGAACGGCACCACGTCCATCACGCCTTTCGCGCGCTGGTACACCAGCGAACGCTGGTCGCGCGAGAACGGCACCTTCTCGATGTCCGCCTGGATGAAGTACTGGCGGATTTCCGGGCCGATGGATTCGAGCCCGTAGCGGAAATGCGCGAGCAGCGGATAGTTGCGGCGCAAGGTGCTGCGCGCCTGCAGCAGGTCCCAGGTGCCGAGCGCGGACAATGCGCCGAACGCGAGCACGCCCCAACGCCAGTCCACCTGCCCCATCGCCACCAGCACGACGGACACCACGGTCATCAGCAGCGCGATTGCATAGGCGAGATAGCGCGACATGGCGGCTCCGTCGTCGGTACTGGTGCCCGGGGTGGGACTCGAACCCACACTCCCTTACGGGTGAGCGATTTTAAGTCGCTTGCGTCTACCGGTTTCGCCACCCGGGCTTGCGTGCATGGTGCCACAGCGCAAGTTCGGAGCCGGAAAAGAAAAACCCCGCGACAGGCGCGGGGCTGGAATTTGGAGGCCTCGAGCGGAATCGAACCGCTGTAAACGGATTTGCAGTCCGGTGCATCACCACTCTGCCACGAGGCCAATGTGCACAACGATACGTCCTTGTAGCACCTTCCGCTCGGCATCCTGCCTCGCCCTCACCCGGCGCGAACCTGCGGTTCGCATGCGCCGGGTTCGACCACTCTGCCACCCGGCCGGATGACGGCTTCGCGAAGCGATTCTTCCATATCCGCCCCACGATGGCGAACCGGAAAAGCGAAACCCCGGCGAACCGGGGCTTCGGCGGATCTGGAGCGGGAAACGAGACTCGAACTCGCGACCCCGACCTTGGCAAGGTCGTGCTCTACCAACTGAGCTATTCCCGCGTGGGAGGCGGCATTTTACCGGCCGCGGGATGGGTGTCAACCGCCGCGTCTTCCTCCGCGCGCAGCATCGGCCACGCCGCGCGCAGGTATTCCAGCCCCGACCACAGCGTCAGCAGCGCGGCCACCGCCAGCATCCAGTCGCCGATGTGGAAGACCGGGACCGCCAGCCATGGCCCGGATTGCAGCGGCTTGCCCGGCGAAATCGCGTACAGCAGGCAGCAGATCGCGACCATCTGCACGGTGGTCTTGACCTTGCCGAGGAAGGCGACCTTCACCTTCGAGCGCTGGCCGAACCCGGCCATCCATTCGCGCAGCGCCGACACCGCGATTTCGCGGCCGACGATGACCGCCGCCCACAGCGCCATCCACGCGCTCGGGTGCCCCTGCACGATCAGGAACAACGCGGTCGCCACCATCAGCTTGTCCGCGACCGGGTCGAGGAAGGCGCCGAACGCCGAATACTGGTTGTAGCGGCGCGCGATCCACCCATCCAGCCAGTCGGTGACCGAAGCCAGCGCGAAGATCGCCGCCGCCGCGACGCTGGTCCATTTCCCGGGGATGTAGAACACCAGCGCCAGCACCGGGATCAGCACGATCCGCAGCAGCGTGAGCCAGGTGGGAATGGTCAGCTTCATGCCTTTGCGTCCGTGTCGCCCTGGGGTTCCAGCCCGTGCAGCGCGGCGTAGATGCGCGCGGCCAGCGCCGCGTTCACGCCCTCCACGCGCGAAATCTCCTCCATGCCTGCGTCCTTGAGCCCGGCGAGCCCGCCGAAATGCCGCAACAGATTAGCGCGTCGGCGCGGGCCGATGCCGGGAATGTCCTCCAGCCGGCTGGTGACGCGCGCCTTCTGCCGACGCCCGCGGTGGCCGGTGATGGCGAAACGGTGCGCCTCATCGCGCACCTGCTGCACCAGTTGCAACCCCGGCGAGTCCGGCCCGGGGCGCAATTCGCGGCCGTCCGGCAGCAGCAGGGCCTCGTGCCCGGCGCGCCTGCCCTCGCCCTTGGCCACGCCCACGACCATGACCCCGGAGACGCCGAGGTCGCCGAGCACCGCGTTCGCCTGCGCCACCTGGCCCGCGCCGCCGTCGATCAGCAACAGGTCCGGCAACACGCCGTCGTCCTCCACCGCGCGGCGGAAGCGCCGTTCCAGCGCCTGGTGCATGGCCGCGAAATCGTCGCCCGGGGTGATGCCGGCGATGTTGTAGCGCCGGTACTGGCCGCGGATCGCGCCTTCGGGGCCGAACACCACGCACGAGGCCACCGTCGCCTCGCCCATGGTGTGGCTGATGTCGAAGCATTCGATCCGCTGCGGCGGCACTTCCAGCCCGAGCAGTTCCCGCAACGATTCCATGCGCGCGGCCTGCGCGGCCTGGCTGTCGAGCTGGCCGTCGAGCGCGATCGCCGCGTTGCGGCGCGCGAGGTCGAGGTAGCCGGCGCGTTCCCCGCGCACGCCGGCCTTGAGCTGGATGCGGCGCCCGGCCGCTTCGGACAAGGCCTGTTCGATCAGGCCGCGGTCGTCGAGGTCGCGGTCGAGCACGACCTCGCGCGGCGGCGGCTGTTCGGCGTAGTACTGCGACACGAACGCGGACAGCACCTCGTCGGCGTTCTCCGCTCCGTTGGTGCGCGGGAAGAACGCGCGCGTGCCGAGGTTGCGCCCGTCGCGGAAGCTCAGCAGCAGCACGCAGGCCGTGCTGCCGCGCATCGCCACCGCGAGCACGTCGAGTTCGGCCGCCTGTCCGTCCACGTATTGCCGCGCCTGGATCCGGCGCAGGGTCGCGACCATGTCGCGCAGGCGCGCGGCGCGCTCGAATTCGAGCTTGCCGGCCGCCGCTTCCATTTCCTGCGCGAGTTCGGCGTTGAGCTCGTCGCTGCGCCCTTCCAGGAACAGCGTCGCGCGGCGCACCGCGTCGGCGTAGTCGCCCGCGTCCACCAGCCCGACGCAGGGCGCGCTGCAGCGGCCGATCTGGTACTGCAGGCAGGGCCGCGAGCGGTTGCGGAACACGCTGTCCTCGCAGCTGCGCAGGCGGAACAGCTTGTGCATCGCGCCCAGGGTCTCGCGCACGGCCCACGCGCTCGGATACGGGCCGAACAGGCGCCCCGGCACGCCGAGCGGGCCGCGGTGGAAGGCGAGCCGCGGCCACCGTTCCGCGGTGAGCAGCACGTACGGATAGCTCTTGTCGTCGCGCAGCAGCACGTTGTAGCGCGGCCGCAACGACTTGATCAGCTGGTTCTCCAGCAGCAGCGCTTCGCCCTCGGTGCGGGTCACGGTGACTTCCATGCCCGCGACCTGGGCCAGCATCGCCTGCGTGCGCGGCGACTTCGGCGCGTTGTTGAAGTAGCTGGCGACGCGCTTCCTCAGCGCGCCGGCCTTGCCGACGTAGAGCACGCCGCCGTCCGCGGCCAGCATGCGGTACACGCCGGGCGCGGTGCTCAGCCGCGCGACGAAAGCCTTGCCGTCGAATGCCGGTGCGGGTTCGCGCTTGGCCATGCGCCCCGTTCTACGCCTGTCCGGCGCGCACGCGCGCGACGATGCGCACGGCCGCGTCATCCACCAGGGCCCAGGCGCGGGCGAAATCGCGCGGGCCGCCATCGTAGGGGTCGGGCACCTCGCGTCCGCCGTCCACGCCGGCCCATTCCAGCAGCAACGCCGTGCGGCCGGCGCTTGCGGCCGGTTTGCGCGCGGCGGCCTGCGCGAGGTTGTCGCGGTCCGCGCACAGGATCCAGTCGAAGCGGTCGAAATCGGCGACGTGCAGCTGGCGCGCGCGCAGCATCGCGATATCCACCCCATGCGCGGCCGCCGTGGCGATCGCGCGCGGGTCGGGCGGATCGCCGGCATGCCAGCCGCCGGTGCCGGCCGAATCGACATGCACTTCGTCGGCCATCCCCGCTTGCAGCAGCCGCGCGCGCAGCGCGCCCTCGGCCATGGGCGAACGGCAGATGTTGCCCATGCACAGCATCAGCAGGCGCAGCGGTTCAGCCATGCGCGCCGGCGAGCCGCGCTTCGGCCCGGGCCAGGTCTTCGGGCGTGTCGATGCCGGGCGGGAACGGTTCCGGCGCGAGTTCCACCGCGATGCGGTGGCCGTTCTCCAGCACGCGCAACTGTTCCAGCGATTCGATGCGTTCCAGCGTCGACGGCGGCAGCGCGGCGAACGCGCGCAGGAAGCCTACTCTGTACGCATAGATGCCGATGTGGCGCAGCCATGCGTCGCCCGCCGGCAATGCGTCGCGGTCCGCGGCGAAGGCGTCGCGCGCCCACGGAACCGGCGCGCGGCTGAAATACAGCGCGTCGCCGTTGTTCGCGCGCACCAGCTTGACCGCGTTCGGATCGAACAGCGTGGCCGCATCCTCGACCGGCGTCGCCAGCGTCGCCATCGGCGCGCCGCTGCAAGCAAGCGCATTCGCCACCGCGCGAATGCCGCTGGCCGGCGCGAACGGCTCGTCGCCCTGCAGGTTCACCACGATGTCGCCATCCGCCCAGCCGGCGATGCGCGCGCATTCGGCCAGACGGTCGCTGCCGGACGCGTGCGCGGGGTCGGTCATCGCCACTTTCGCGCCGCTGTCGGCGACCGCGTCGGCGATGCGCGCGTCGTCGGTCGCCACCCACACCTCGCGCGCGCCCGCGCCTTGCGCGCGGCGCACGACGCGCACGATGAGCGGCTCGCCGCCGAGCGGGCGCAGCGGCTTGCCCGGCAGGCGCGAAGCGCCGAAGCGCGCCGGGATCGCGACGACGAAATCCGGATCAGCCATGGTTCGCTCCCGTGCGCGGCGGCAGTTTGTCCAGCAACGCGACCCAGAACGCCTCCGGCAGGCGCGCCTGCGCCGGGACGCTCCAGCAGCGTTCGTCGGCGAAGGAAGCGCACTTCACCGCGTCCTTCTCGGTCATCAGCACCGGCAGGTCGTTGCCGAAGCGCAATTCCTCCGCCGCGTAGCGATGATGGTCCGGGAACGCGTGCGGCACCACCGCGATGCCGAGCGCGCGCAGCATGGAGAAGAAGCGCTCCGGGTCGCCGATGCCGGCGACCGCGTGCACGCGCCGCCCGGCGAAATCGACGAGCGCGCGCGGACGCCCGCCGCGCATCGGCACGGCGTCGTCGGCGTCGAGCCGCATCGGCCATTCGCCGAACCCGGCCTCGCCGCCGTTGACCACGCGGAAATCGCAGCGCGCGCCGCGTTCGGCCGGTTCGCGCAACGGCCCCGCCGGCAGCAGCCGGCCGTTGCCGTAGCGGCGACGCCCGTCGATCACTTCGATCTCGATGTCGCGGTGCAGGCGCCGGTGCTGCAGCCCATCGTCGCAGACCACGATGTCGCAACCCGCCTCGATCAACGCGCGCGCCGCGGCGACGCGGTCGCGGTCGGCGCGCACCTTGGCGCCGGTGCGGCGCGCGATCAGCACCGGCTCGTCGCCGCCGAGCGCGGGATCGGTGCCGGCTTCGACCCACAACGGCTGGTCTTCGCGTTCGCGGCCGTAACCGCGCGTGGCCACGCCCGGCGTCCAGCCCTGCCGGCGCAGGCGTTCGACCAATGCGATCGCCAGCGGGGTCTTGCCGCTGCCGCCGGCGATGAGGTTCCCGACCACGACCACCGGCCGCGACACGCGTTGCGCGCGCAGGATGCCGAAGCGCTCGAGCCGTTCGCGCAAGGCCAGCGCGCCGCCGTACAGCGCGGATGCCGCGCGCGCCGGCAACGGCGGCGACGCATCGCCGTACCAGAACGCCGGTGGCCGACGCCGGGCTGCGCTCACGCCGCGCCCGGTTCGCGGAACTGCACCTGGTGCAGGTGCCGGTACAGGCCGCCCCTGGCCATCAGCTCGGCGTGCGTGCCCTGCTCCACCAGCCGGCCTTCGTCCAGCACCAGCACCTGGTCGGCGTGTTCGATGGTGGACAGGCGGTGCGCGATCACCAGCGTGGTCCGGTCCGGCATCAGGTGGTCGAGCGCGTCCTGCACCAGGCGTTCGGATTCGTTGTCGAGCGCGGCGGTGGCCTCGTCGAGGATCAGCACCGGCGCGTCCTTGAGGATGGCGCGCGCGATCGCGATGCGCTGGCGCTGTCCGCCGGACAGGCGCCCGCCGCGGTTGCCGACCGGAGCCTCCGCGCCCTCGGGCATGCGATCGACGAACTCGGCGGCGTTCGCCGCGGAAATCGCCCGGCGCAGCGCCTCGGCATCGGCGCTTTCGAGTTCGCCGTAGGCGATGTTCGCGGCGATGCTGCCGTCGAACAGCACCACCTGCTGCCCGACCAGCGCGATCTGCCGGCGCAGGTCCGCCAGCGGGTAATCGCGCAAGGAACGGCCGTCGAGCAGGATTTCGCCGGATTCGGGTTCGTAGAAGCGCGGGATCAGCTTCACCAGCGTGGACTTGCCGCCGCCGGAACGGCCGACGATCGCGGTCACCGTGCCCGGGCGCGCGACGAAGCTGACGTGGTCCAGCGCCGGCTGCGGCTGGCCCGGGTAGCGCGCGACCACGTCGCGGAATTCGACCAGCCCCTTCGCGCGTTCGAGCGGGACGCGGCCGCTGTCCGGTTCGTCCTCGGCATCGAGGACGTGGAACAGGCGGTCGGACGAGGCGAGCCCGCGCTGCAGCATGTTCTGCACGTTGGTCAGCTGCTTCAGCGCCGGGATCACCGCCATCATCGAGGTCATCAGGGTGACGAAGCCGCCCGCGTCGAGGCGCCCGGCGATGGCTTCGCGGCCGGCGAAGAACAGCAGCAGCGCCAGCCCGATCGAACCCATCAGCTGCACCAGCGCGGACGAGATCGAACGCGTCGATTCCACCTTCAGGCTGAGCCTGAGATGGGTGTCGGCCTGCGCGGAGTAGCGCGCGAGTTCGCTGCGCTGCGCGCCGTAGACCTTCACTTCCTGCTGCCCGGACAGGGCCTGGTCGGCGGCCTGCATCAGCTTGCCGCTGCTTTCCTGGATGCGGTGGCCGATGCGGCGGTAGCGCTTGCCGACCCGATCCATCACCCACGCCAGCGGCGGCGCGAGCAACAGCACCGCCAGCGTGACCTGCCAGCTGGTGTAGAGCATGGCGCCGAGCATCGCGACGACCTGCAGCGACTGCTGCAGCATCACCTTGCCGGCGTCGATCGCGGCCTGCGCGACCTGGTCGCTGTCCGAGCCCAGCCGCACCAGCATCTGCGGCACCGGTTCGGAATCGAAGCGCAGGCCCGGCAGGCGCAGGTATTTCGCGAACGCCTGCACGCGCATGTCGCGGGCGATGCCGCGGCCGGCGCGCGCGCCGCTCATGTCGGTGACGTAGCCGGCGATGCCGCGCACCACGAACAGGCCGACGATCGCCAGCGGCAACAGCAGGCTGACCTGAGAATTCCGCGCGATGAAGGTCTGGTTGATGATCGGCCGCATCATCAGGGTGAAGCCGGCGCCGGCCGCGGCTTCCACGCCCATCGCCAGCAACCCGGCCAGCAGCAGCCAGCGGTAGGGTTTCGCCAGCGCGAGCAGGCGGCGGTAGCTGCCGTTGCCGGCGGCCGGTTTCGACGCCGCGTCCATCAGTCCTTGCCCGCCCGGTCGCCCGGCTGCGGCGGTTCCGGCGCGGTCGCGATCGCGATGTGGCGGAAACCGAGCTGGCCGAGCGCGTCGAGCGCGGTGACCACCGCCTGGTGCTGGGTGCGCGCGTCGGCGCGCAGCAGCACGCTGCGGTCGCGGTCCGGGCCGGCGACCTCGGCGATGGTCCGCTTCAGCGAATCGACGTCGCCGCGCAGCGCCTCGCGGTCCTGCACGAAGTAGCGGCCGTCCGCGTTCACCAGCACGCTCAGCGCGTTCGCCTGCGCCTCGTTCGGCTTGCCGTCGGCGCGCGGCAATTCCAGCCGCAGCACCGAGCGCGCGTCGAACGTGGTGGTGACCACGAAGAAGATGATCAGGCACAGCACCACGTCGATCAGCGGGATCAGGTTGATCTCCGGGCTGTCGTCGGCGCGGAAGTCGCGGATGCGCATCAGGCGGCGTCGACCGGCGGGGCGATGCCGCGCGTGCCCGGCGCGAGGCGCGATGCGGCCGGATGCGGGCCGTTGCCGGCGGCGTCGAGCGTGTCGAGCAACTGGATCGCCTCGTGTTCCATGTCGACGATGTAGCCGGCGATGCGACCGCGGAAGTAGCGGTGGAACATCAGCGCCGGGATCGCCACGACCATGCCGGTCGCGGTGCAGACCAGCGCCTTGCCGATGCCGCCGGCGAGCTGGTTCACGTCGCCGATGCCGTGGTCGAGGATGCCGAGGAACATCTGGATCATGCCGACCACGGTGCCGAACAGGCCGAGCAGCGGGCCGGCGGCGGCGATGGTGCCGAGGCTGTTCAGGAACCGCTCCATGCGATGCACGAGATGGCGGCCGACGTCCTCGATGCGTTCGCGCACCTGGTCGCTCGGGCGATGGCGCACGTCCAGCGCGGCCGCGAGCAGCGCGCCCAGCGGCGAGGTGCGGCGCAGCGATTCGATGTGCGCGGGATCGGGGTTCGGGTCGCGCGCGATCCACGCGCGGACTTCGTCGCCGAGGCCCGGCGGCAGCACCGCGTCGCGGCGCAGGCTCCAGAAACGCTCGACGATGATCGCCACGCTCGCCACCGCCAGCAGCAGCAGCGGGATCATCGGCCAACCGCCGGCCCGGACCAGTTCCAGCACGCGCGCCTCCGTGGGCGTTCAATCGGACCGATAGGATAGCCCAGCGGCCCGCGCGCGCCGCCGCGCCGCGTCCCACGGCCGCGGATGGCGCAGGCGTTCTCCCTCGAGTTCCGGGCCGCCCTGGCGCAAGCGAATCCGCAATGCGCCCAGGTCCTGCGTGTCCGCGACCTCAGCATGGGCTTCGCGCCAGCGTTCGACCACGTCCGCCAGCGGGTGGTGGAAGCGGTTGCCGAATCCGGACGAGACCAGCGCCAGCTTCGCGCCGGTGGCGGCGACGAAGCCCGGATCCGAGGAACCGCCGCTGCCGTGGTGCGCGACCAGCACCACGTCCGCGCGCAGCATCGACGGCTGTTCGCGCAACAGCTTGCGTTCGATCACCTCGCCGATGTCGCCGGTCAGCAGCGCCGCGCCGTGCGCGCCGGACACGCGCAGCACGCAACTCGATTCGTTGTCGAGGTAGGGGAAACCGGCGGCCGGATGCAGCACGCGGAACTCGACGCCGTCCCAGCGCCAATGCGTGCCGGCGAGGCAGGGCTTCGTGTCCGGCACCGGGCTTCCGGCCGGGCTGAGCGCGAGGCCGGGGGGAAACGCGCGCCGCACCGCGGGCAAGCCGCCGGCGTGGTCGTTGTCGCCATGGCTCGCCACCGCCACGTCGATGCGCCGCACGCCCAGCGCATGCAGCGTCGGCACCACCACGCGTTCGCCGGCATCGAAGCCGTCCGGCACCGCCGGGCCCATGTCGTACAGCAAGGCGTGGTGCCGCGTGCGCACCAGCACCGACAGCCCCTGCCCCACGTCGACGACGGTCAGTTCCGCATCGCCGAACGCGGGCGCGTGCAAGGAAGGCCACAGCAACGGCAGCCACAGCAGCGCGGCGAGCGGTTTTCCCGGCACGCCACGCGGCAGCAGCAGCCAGAACGCGGAGGCGAGCGCCAGCGGCGCCGCGAACCACGGCGCTTCCGGCGCCCACCACAACGCCATCGGCGATGCGGATATCCACGCGAACAGGCGCCACGAGCATTCGAACGCATGCCCGGCCAGCCACCAGGCCCAGCTTCCCGCACCGGGATGCAGGGCTTCGAGCCCGGTGCCGATCAGGGTCAGCGGCACCACCACGAGGCTCCACCACGGCACTGCGAGCAGGTTGGCGAACGGCCCGGCGAGCGAGGCCTGGCCGAAAAACAACGCGGTCAGCGGCAACAGGCCGAGCGTGGCCACGCCCTGCGCGGCGAAGAACCCGCGCACAGGCCGCGCTTCCACGCCCGGCAGGCACCACAGCAGCCACGCGACGCCGACGAAGCTCAGCCAGAACCCCGGCGACAGCGGCGACAAGGCATCCGCCAGCAGCATCGCGATCGCGGCCAGCGCCAGCGCATCGCCGGCGCGCGTGGCCCGGCGCAGCACCCGCGCGAGCACCACGACCGCGATCATCAGCAGCGTACGCAGGGTCGGCAGCGACAGGCCCGCGACCACGCTGTAGCCCGCGGCGAACGCGAGCGCGGCGATGCCGCAGGCGACCTGCCTCGGGCAGCGTCGCGCCAGCAGCGGGAACAGCCACCACAGGCCGCGCGCGAGCAAGGCGCCGAAGCCGGCGACCAGGCCGACGTGGAAGCCGGAAATCGCGATCAGGTGGGTCAGCCCGTCGGCGCGCAGCGTTTCCCAGTCCTCGTCCACCAGGCCGCCGGTATCGCCCAGCGCGAATGCGCGCAGGAACCGCGCCGAATCCGCCGGCGCCTGCCGGGCGATGCGCGAGGACATGGCTTCGCGCCAGGCGTCGAGTCCGTGCGCGATGCCGATTCGCTTCGCGTTTTCCGCATCGGCCACGTAGCCGGTCGCGGCGATGCCCTGCGCCAGCGCATTGCGCTCGGCATCGAAGCCGGGGTTGCGCAGCCCGCGCGGCGCGCGCAGCTTCGCTTCCAGCATCCAGCGCTCGCCGGCATGCACGGGCGCGGGCGGGACGAGTCCGTCCTGCGCTTGCTTGCGGTCGTCGTACCACGCCAGCTGCAGGGTCTTGCCGCGCAACGCCGCGTTCGAATCGCCATCGACGACGAAGCGGAATCGCGTGCGTTTCGGCTCGCGGATCGGCAGGTCGACGATGCGTCCGCTGATTTCGACGACATGGCCTTCCATCGCCGGTGGAAGTTGCGCATCCAGCGCGCGATCCGCCTGCAGCGTGCACAAGCCGAAACCGAGCAGCAGCGTGCCGATGCCGCGCGCCAATCCGCCCGCGCACCAGCCGGCGATCCCGAACGCGATGCAGGTCGATCCGAACCAGATCGGCGCGAACGCCGGCAGCAACAGGCTCGCGACGCAACCGGCCAGCAATGCCAACGCGGTCGCCGGGCCGAATGGCAATGGTTGCCAGCGTGCGTTCGCCCGCCGCAGCGACGGCAATGCAAGGCGCGGGCTAGGGATCGCGATGACCATGCCGGCAGCGTGCCGGTTGGCGTCGGCGGAGTGGATCAGCGGGAAACGCAATCCGGAATCGGAGTTGTCCGAGGTGTGACCGGATCAGTCGGGTTATTCGGCTTTCTTTTGCGACACCGGCTTCAAGTCGCGGCGCACCACGCCGTGCACGATATGACGGACATCGGCCTCTGGGTGCCCGTTCTTCACCGGCTTCGACTTCGACCTCTTATTGATTGGCCGACTAGACTTCATATTTCACTTACGCATCAATTCAGGATTGACGGCTGGATCGAATACGGCCTTTCCATCCTTGGCCATCGACCATGGATTTGTCAGCTGTTTTTCGAGTGGAAGAACCGGAGCATTTGTCTCCAGCGCAATACGCACTGCGTGCCGAACCTTCCGATGCGACACCGCCTTGTCGGATTTCTCAGAAACCGTGGAAGCAATGCCACAAATTGGCGTTTTACGATGTGAACGACTCATATGAAATTTTTCTGCATTCACATATCTGGAAGCAATAGGTAGTACCGCTGCTGATCCGCATCCCACTGAGCTTGGATGCAACTCGCATCGGTAATTTCCTTAAAAGAATAGTATTTGTGTCGCGTTAACCAATCCTCGTCAGGGCATGCGTAGCCAGACCTAAGTCTGTCTCCATTCCCCGCAATCGCCTGAAAATATCGGAATTTTTTGGCCTCGCATAGCCAAGCTGTTTTTGCATCTGGCGCGCAAGCGACTGTTTTCGATTTGCGCGCAGCATCTACCGCCGGTGCCATTCTTCCTTGAACAGATCGTGGGGCATCTACGAGAAATGCAGGGGAGTTAACCCAGTCATGCGCGTCCGCTATGACGATTTTGTCGTATTCCGGAGACGTTCCAGCGGACATCGCCAGAACTAAGAGTACGCCAAGACCATTGGTTTGCATATTTTGCGCCCCTGACATTAGCTGCAATATTTGCTGGATATTACGCTTGAATTCCCCTCAAACCTGCCCCGCCCCCAGCTCCCGCAGCTTGCCTTCGTGCAATTCCATCACCCGGTCCAGCCGCCGCGCGAGGCTGCGGTCGTGGGTCACGAGCACCAGGCTGGTCTTCTGCGCGCGGTTCAATTCCAGCATCAGTGCGAACACCCCGGCCGCGGTCTTTTCGTCGAGGTTGCCAGTCGGCTCGTCGCCGAGCACGCAGGCCGGCTTGTTCACCAACGCACGCGCCACCGCGGCGCGCTGGCGTTCGCCGCCGGACAACTCGCCCGGCTTGTGCGCCAGCCGATGGCCGAGGCCGACCGATTCCAGCAACGCCTTCGCGCGCGAATTCGCCTCATTGATGTCCGCGCCACCGAGCAACACCGGAAGCATCACGTTTTCCAGCGCGGTGAACTCGGGCAGCAGGTGATGGAACTGGTAGACGAAACCCAACGCCTGGTTGCGCAAGCGGCCGCGTTCGGCGTTCGACAACGCGCTCATCTTCTGCCCGGCGACGTAGACCTCGCCCGAGGTCGGCGTGTCGAGGCCGCCGAGCAGGTGCAGCAGCGTGCTCTTGCCGGCGCCGGACACGCCGAGGATGGCCACGGTTTCGCCGGCCGCGACCGAGAAATCCAGTCCGTCGAACACCGGCGTGTGCAGCTTGCCCTCGGCATAGGCCTTGCCGAGCTTTTCGGCGCGGATGACGTCTTGCATGGGCTCACTCATACCTGAGCGCCTCCGCCGGCGCGGTGCGCGAGGCGCGCCAGGCCGGGTACAGCGTTGCGAGGAAGGCCATGGCCAGCGCGACGCAGGCGATGATGGTCACGTCGCTCGCCTCCAGTTGCGTCGGCAGGCCGGTGATGTAGTACACGTCCTCCGGCATCAGCTGCACGCCGAACGCGCGTTCGATCAGGCGCAGGATGCGCTCGAGGTTGAGCGTGAGCACGATGCCGCCGACCACGCCGGCAACCGTGCCGATCACCCCGATCAGCGAACCCTGCACCATGAACACCTTCATCACCCCGCCCGGCGTCAGCCCGAGCGTGCGCAGGATCGCGATGTCTGCCTGCTTGTCGGTGACCAGCATCACCTGCGAGGACACGAGGTTGAACGCGCCCATGGCGATGATCAGCGACAGCAGGATCGCCATCATCGTCTTCTCCAGCTTGAGCGCGCGGAACATGTTGGCGTTGTCCTGCTGCCAGTCGGTGACGCGGTAGGGCCCGCGCAGGCGCAGGGCGAGGTCGCGCGCGACTTCGAACGACTGGTCCATGTCGTGCAGGCGCAGGCGCACGCCGGTCGCGGCGTCGCCCATGCGCAGCACGCGCTGCAGGTCCTGGAAGTTCGCCACCGCCAGGCCCTTGTCGTATTCCTGGTAGCCGGCCTCGAAGATGCCGCTGATGGTGAAGCGCTTGAGCTGCGGCACCGCGCCCATCGGCGTGGCCTGGAAGTTGGTGGTGACGACCACGTTGTCGCCGACGCCGACGCCGAGCCACAGCGCGAGTTCGCTGCCGAGCACGATGTTGAAGCTGCCGGGCGTGAGCTGGTCGAGCCGGCCCTGGGTCATCTTCTTGGCCAGCACCGAGACCTTGTCTTCCTCCGCCGGGATCACGCCGCGCACGATCGCCGGCTGGCGTTGCGGCCCGGTGATCAGCGCCTCGGATTCGATGTAGGGCGCGGCGCCGGCCACGCGCGGGTCGCGATAGGCCTCGGCCACCGCCTGCCGCCAGTTCTGCATCGCCGCGCCGTCGGCGCTGATGGTCGCGTGCGCGGCCATCTGCAGCATGCGGTCGCGGATCTCGCGCTGGAAGCCGCTCATCACCGCCAGCGTGGTGATCAGCGCGGCGACGCCGAGCGCGATGCCGAGGATCGACGCGAGCGAGATGAAGGAGATGAAGCCGTTGCGGCGCTTGGCGCGCAGGTAGCGCAGGCCGATGGCGACGGGGATGGGTTTGAACATGGAGACCGGGATCCGGAATTCGGGATTGGGGTTCGTGGAACGGGAACGGACTCGCTGTTGCGAATCCCGAATCCCCGATCCCGGCCCTTATGGTGCCATCCGGGTCCGCGGATGCGCAGCGTCGGCCGCCATCGCGGCCAGCCGCAGTTCACGCCGGCCGGCCGCCGGCAGCGTGTCCGGCCACCATGCGAGGCGACCGGCCTTGCCCGCGCGCCGCCACGACAGGAACGCCAGCGGCCCGCGCCAGTGCAGTTCCGCCGCGTCGACGCGTTCGCCGCCGACGAACAGCGCGCCGTCCGCGCGCCAGCACAGGGGCAGCGGCGCGCGCCGCCATTCGCGCCGGGCGAGCCATGCGCCCCAGGCCGGCGCGAGCAGGGCCGCCGGCCACGCGCAGGCGCGCGGCAGGTCCGAAGCCAGGATCGAGAGCGCCGCGAGCAGGCCGAGCGCGATCAGCGCGCCGCAGGCCACGGCGGACGGCCGCCAGTCAATGCGGCAGGTCGCGGATGCGCTGGACGAGTGCGGCGAGTTCGGCATCGGGCGGGGCCTCGTAGCCCAGGAACCATCGCCACAGCCTGTCGTCTTCGCTGTCCAGGAGCCTTAGGAAAACGCCGCGCTCGCGCTCGGAAGCTTCCGGATATCCGCGCTCCAGCCAGCGTTCCAGCAACTGGTCGAGTTCCTTCATGCCGCGGCGGCAGCGCCAGCGCAGCCGCTTGAGTTCGGCGTCTTCGCTCACGCGCCCAGGAGCCGCCAACCCAGCCACGCCCACAGCGCCCACAGCACCAGGTTGCTGGCGAGGAATGCGTAGAAGCGGTGCATGACGCGGTTGTAGCCGCAGTGGATCGCGCTGTGGACGACGCGCAACGCGACATAGGCCCAGGCCAGGCCCAGCGACAGCGGCGTCACCAGCCCGGCGATCGCGGCGACCACCAGCGCCAGGTAGAACAGCACCGGCATCTCGAACAGGTTGCGGTAGTTGTCCGCGGCGCGGGTATCGGCGAAGCGCGCGGCCATCTGCGAGCCGCTGGGGATATCGCGGAAGTGGATGCGTCCGGCGCGCATCTGCCGCGTGCGTTCGAACAGCATGCGCGCCATCACCACGGCGGTGAGCGCGACCATCGCGAACGCCGGGCCGAAGATGCGGGCGTCGACCACGTTCAGACCCGCCGGGCGAGCATCAGCTTCTTGATCTCGGCGATCGCCTTGGCCGGGTTCAGGCCCTTCGGGCAGGTCCGCGCGCAGTTCATGATGGTGTGGCAGCGGTACAGCTTGAACGGATCCTCGAGGTCGTCCAGGCGCGCGCCGGTGTCCTCGTCGCGGCTGTCGACGATCCAGCGGTAGGCCTGCAGCAGGATCGCCGGGCCGAGGTAGCGATCGCCGTTCCACCAGTAGCTCGGGCAGCTGGTCGAGCAGCACGCGCACAGGATGCATTCGTACAGGCCGTCGAGCTTCTCGCGGTCGTCCTTGGACTGCAGGCGCTCGCGCGTCGGCGCCGGCGACTGGGTGCGGATCCACGGCTTGATCGAGGCGTACTGCGCGTAGAAATGGGTGAGGTCGGGAACGAGGTCCTTGACCACCGGCATGTGCGGCAGCGGGTAGATCGGCACGTCGCCGCTGCCCTTGCCGCAGTCCTCGATGGCCTTGGTGCAGGCCAGGGTGTTGGTGCCGTCGATGTTCATCGCGCAGGAACCGCAGATGCCCTCGCGGCAGGAACGGCGGAACGTCAGCGTCGGGTCGATCTCGTTCTTGATCTTGATCAGCGCGTCCAGGACCATCGGCCCGCACTTGTCGAGGTCGACTTCGTAGGAATCGGTGCTCGGGTTGCGGCCGTCGTCCGGGTTCCAGCGATAGACCTTGAACGTGCGCGTGCGCTTCGCCCCGGTGGCCGGGAACTTGCGGCCGGGCTGGATCTGCGAATTCTTCGGCAGGGTGAATTCGGCCATCTCAGTAAACCCTCGCCTTGGGCGGAACGACTTCGACTTCGTCGTCGAGCGTGTACAGGTGCACGGGGCGGTACTCGATGTTCGTGGATCCGTCGTCGCCGACCGAGCACAGGCTGTGCTTCATCCAGTTCGCGTCGTCGCGCTCGGGGAAGTCCTCGCGCGCATGCGCGCCGCGCGATTCGGTGCGGTTTTCCGCCGACACGATCGTCGCCAGCGCCTGCCCGAGCAGGTTGTCGAGCTCGAGGGTTTCGACCAGGTCCGAATTCCACACCAGCGAACGGTCGCTGACGCGCACGTCGGCGAACGAGGCGTGGATGTCGCGGATCTTCCTGACGCCCTCGGCCAGCGTCTCGCCGGTGCGGAACACCGCGGCGTCGGCCTGCATCGTGCGCTGCATCCGGTCGCGGATCTGCGCGGTCGGCTGGCTGCCGTTGGCGTTGCGCAGGCGGTCCAGGCGCGCCAGCGCCTTGTCGCAGGCGTCGCCGGCGAGCTGCGAATGCAACTGGTCGGGCTTGATCGTCTCGGCGGCGCGGTTGGCCACCGCGCGGCCGAACACGACCAGGTCCAGCAGCGAGTTGGAACCGAGGCGGTTGGCGCCGTGCACCGACACGCAGGCGGCCTCGCCGATGGCGTACAGGCCGGGGACGACCGCGTCCGGGTCGCCGTTGCGCAGCTGCACCACTTCGCCGTGGTAGTTGGTCGGGATGCCGCCCATGTTGTAGTGCACGGTCGGGATCACCGGGATCGGCTGCCGGGTCACGTCCACGCCGGCGAAGATGCGCGCGCTTTCGGCGATGCCGGGCAGCTTCTCGTGGATGTCCTTCGGGTCGAGGTGGGTCAGGTCGAGGTTGATGTGGTCCTTGTGCTCGCCCACGCCGCGGCCTTCGCGGATCTCGATGGTCATCGAGCGGCTGACCACGTCGCGCGAGGCCAGGTCCTTGGCGTTCGGCGCGTAGCGTTCCATGAAGCGCTCGCCGTTGCTGTTGCGCAGGATGCCGCCTTCGCCGCGCACGCCTTCGGTGATCAGGCAGCCGGCGCCGTAGATGCCGGTCGGGTGGAACTGCACGAATTCCATGTCCTGCATGCCCAGGCCCGCGCGCAGCGCCATGCCGCCGCCGTCGCCGGTGCAGGTGTGCGCCGAGGTGCAGCTGAAGTAGGCGCGGCCGTAGCCGCCGGTGGCGAGCACGGTGCCGTGGCCGCGGAACAGGTGCAGCGTGCCTTCGCTCATGTCCAGCGCGAGCACGCCGCGGCAGGCGCCGTGTTCGTCCATGATCAGGTCGAGCGCGAAGTATTCGATGAAGAACTCGGCCTCGTGCTTGAGCGACTGCTGGTACAGCGTGTGCAGGATCGCGTGGCCGGTGCGGTCGGCGGCGGCGCAGGTGCGCTGCGCGGTGCCCTTGCCGTAGTCGATGGTCATGCCGCCGAACGGGCGCTGGTAGATCTTGCCTTCCTCGGTGCGCGAGAACGGCACGCCCTGGTGCTCGAGCTCGATCACCGCCGGGATCGCCTCGCGGCACATGTATTCGATCGCGTCCTGGTCGCCCAGCCAGTCCGAGCCCTTGATGGTGTCGTAGAAGTGGAAGCGCCAGTCGTCCGGGCCCATGTTGGCGAGCGCGGCGGAGATGCCGCCCTGCGCCGCCACCGTGTGCGAGCGGGTCGGGAACACCTTGGTGATGCAGGCGGTCTTCAGGCCCTTCTGGGCGAGGCCGAAGGTCGCGCGCAGGCCGGCGCCGCCGGCGCCCACCACGACCATGTCGTACTTGTGTTCGATGATCTTGTACGCGGTCATGTTCGGATCAGGCTCCCAGCGCGATGCGGACGACCGCGAGAACGCCGGCGATGGCCGCCAGCGCGCAGAAGAAGATGTTGGCGAGGTGGGCGATGCCGCCGAGCAGCGGCGTGTGCACGTAGTCCTCGATCACCACCTGCATGCCGAGCTTGGCGTGCCAGCACGCGGCGATGAGGAACGCGACCAGCACCGTCGCGTTGAACGGATCGGCCACGATCACGCGGGCGTGCGCGTAGTCGGCGGCGCCCAGCGACAGCAGCAGGCCGAGCAGCCACGCCCCGGCCAGCACCACGGCGATCGCGGTGACGCGCTGCCACAGGAAATGCCCGGTGCCGTCCTTCGCCGAGCCCAGCCCGCGCGCCTGCTTCAGCGGCGTGCGGAATTCGCTGCCGTTGCCGTTCATGCGTGCCCCCCATGCGCCAGCGCGACGCCCCAGGCCAGCGCCACCAGCACGAAGCTGCCGATGACCGACAACCAGCTGCTGCGCACGAATTCCGGGATCGCGTAGCCCTGCCCCGCGTCCTGCACCAGGTGGCGGATGCCGTTGATCAGGTGGAACGCCAGCGCCCAGCTGAAGCCGAGCAGCACGATCTTGCCGAACGGCGATCCCGCGCAGGCGGCGAAGGCGGCCCAGCGTTGCGGCCCGGCGGCCAGCGCCAGCAGCCCCCACACCAGGCCGGCGAGGCCGACGGCGAGGACGATGCCGGTCGCGCGGTGCAGGATCGAAGTGACCATCTGCACCTGCCAGCGATACACCTGCAGGTGCGGTGACAGGGGACGTTCTCGGGTCGCCATGCGGTCTTGCCTCCAATCAAGCGGCGTCGGGTCCTGGATCGGAACGGACCCTAGAAATCGATGCAACGGCCGTCCTTCTCCCAATCGCCGTAGCGCACGGGATCGAGCCCGCCGCGTCCGCCGATTTCCGGCGCCTGCGGCGCTTCCGGCGCGGGAGCGCGCGGTTCCGCGGGCGTGGCCGGCTGGGGGTCTTGGCCTATCATCGGGGTCTTCACAACCCTTCAAGTTTACGTCCTGCCGCCAATGCCGGACAACCTGCACCCCTTTTCACTGCCCGGCCACGACGTCCTGTCCATCGCCGGCCGCGACGCGGTGAAGTTCGCGCACGCGCAGTTCATGAGCGACGTGGCCGCGCTCGCGCCCGGGCACTGGCACTGGAGCGGCTGGCTGACGCCCAAGGGCCGGGTGATCGCGCTGTTCGCGCTTTTGAAGTTCGACGACGAGAAATTGTGGCTGCTGCTGCCGGACTTCGACGCCGGCGAACTCGCGGCGCAACTGCAGCGCTACGTGTTCCGCAGCAAGCTCGTGCTGCAACCTCGCCGGGACCTGCTTGCGAACGGCGCGTTCGCGATGCCGACGCAGGCCGCCGGCGCTGCGTTCGCGCACCGCGAGGACGGCGGAATCGAACTCGACCTGGGCGCAGATGGCGGTGCACGCACGCTGCGCATCGACAGCGCGTCGGCCGCGGATGACGTGAAATCGCAGGCGGAATGGTTCGCGTTCGACCTCGCCCACGGCCTGCCGCGCCTGCCGGAATCGCAGCGCGAGCACTGGACGCCGCAACAGCTCTCGCTCGAACGATTGAAAGCCTTCAGCGTGAAGAAGGGCTGCTACCCCGGGCAGGAAATCGTCGCGCGCACGCATTTCCTCGGCCAGGCCAAGCGCGGGCTGGTGGCGCTTTGCGCGGCGAAACCGATCCCGATCGGTGCGGATGTCGAACTCGACGGCGCGGCCATTGGCAAGATCGTCTCCGCATCGCCGGCCGATCCTTGTTTCGCGCTGGCGGTGCTGCAGTCGGACCGGGGAATCGGGGCACTGACATCCGCCGGACTCGGGTTGAACGATATCGGCCTGCGCGACGGCCTCGCGCGATGAAACCCGCCACGCCGGGCGCGGTCGAACGCGCGGTGCAACGGCGCGCGCCGGAAGGCGCGAGCGAGGCCCGCGACCTGGTCGCCAGCGAAATGCCGGTCGCCCTGCACTACAACGATGCGCCATTCGCAGTGCTGATGGCCTCGCCGGGCGACATCGCCGACCTCGCGCTCGGGTTTTCCCTGAGCGAAGCCATCGTCGCATCGGCCGGCGAGCTGCGAATCGACGGCATCGAGGAATCAGTGGATGGAATCGCCATCCGCATGGCGATTCCCGCATCAAGCTCTGAAGCACTGGACGACCGCCGCCGCAACCTGCCCGGCTACGGCGGTTGCGGGGTCTGCGGCAGCGCCGACGTCGAATCCGTGTTGCGCGCGCCGCCCGTTGTCGCAAGCGAATTGCGGATCGGGGAAAACGCGCTGCATCGCGCGCTCGCGCAACTGCACGCGCGCCAGCCGCTGAACGCCGCGACCGGCGCCACCCATGCGGCCGGGTTCGCCGATGCGGGCGGCAATCTGCTACTGGTGCGCGAGGACGTGGGCCGGCACAACGCGCTGGACAAGCTGATCGGCGCGATGGCCGTGGCCGGCATCGGCGCGGGAAGCGGTTTCGCCGTCGTCACCAGCCGCGCCAGCTACGAACTGGCGATCAAGGCCGCGCAGGCCGGCATCCCGCTGCTCGCCGCGATTTCCGCGCCGACCTCGCTGGCGATCGCGCTCGCCGCATCGGCGAAGCTGTGCCTGGTCGGTTTCGCCCGCGACGGCCATTGCGGCGTGTACGCGCACGCCGGGCGGTTGGTGCGATAGACCCCCTCTCCCGGCGCTTCGCGCCACCCTCTCCCTCAAAAGGGGAGAGGGGAAAAGCAACATCAGGTCGCCAATTCGTCCGCCGCAGCGATGATGTCCTCGTCCTTCGGGATCACCAGGAACGCGGCGCCGGCCAGCGGCGTATAGGTGTCGGCGCCGACCACGCGCCGGAACGGACGCGCGCCGTAGCCGCCTTCGGCGATTGCGGTGATCACGCCCTCGCCCACGCCGGCGCTGTGCCGGCCTTCGTCGACGATGAGGATACGCTTGGCCGATTTCGCCTGTTCGACGATGTACTTTTCGTTCAACGGCACCAGCCAGCGCAGGTCGACCACGCGCACCTTCCAGCCGTGCTTCTTCTCGATTTCGCGCGCGGCGCGCAGGCTCATCGGCATGCCGTTGCCGTAGCTGAAGATGACGAGATCGTCGTTGCCCTCGCCGTACACGCGGCCCTCGCCCAGCGGCATCGCCTCGTCCGGCGCCGGATAGGTCGTCAGCCACTGCCCGTCGCCGGCTTCGTACAGGTCCTTGGTCATGTACAGCGCGATCGGCTCGAGGAACACGCTGACCCGCCCATCGACCCTGGCCAGCGCCGCGAGCGTGCGCAGCATCGTCGCCGCATCGTCGCCGCGCGAGGGGCAGCCGACCACCAGGCCGGGGATGTCGCGCAGCGCGGTGATCGAGTTGTCGTTGTGGAAATGCCCGCCGAAGCCGCGCTGGTAGCCGAGCCCGGCGATGCGCACCACCATCGGGTTGGCGTACTGGTTGTTGCTGAAGAACTGCAGGCTCGCCGCCTCGCCGCGGATCTGGTCGCAGGCGTTGTGGAAATACGCGAGGTACTGGATCTCCGGGATCGGCAGCATGCCCATGTTGGCGAAGCCCTGGGCCATGCCGAGGATCATGGTCTCGTCGAGCAGGGTGTTGAACACGCGACGCGGGCCGAACGCCTTCTGCAGGCCCTTGGTCACGGTGTACACGCCGCCCTTCTGCGCCACGTCCTCGCCGAAAAGCAGCGTGTCCGGGTACTTGGCGAAGAGGTCGTGCAGCGCGTTGTTGATCTGGATCGCCATGTGCCGCGGCGCCTGCTTCTCCGGCAGCTTGTCCTCGCTGCCGAAGGCCTTGATCCGCGCTTCGCGGTCCGGCGCACGCGCGGCTTCCTTCGCGACCTTGTCCGGCGTGTACGGCGCCAGCGGCGCGACCACGTGTTCCAGCGTCTCGATGCGCGGACGCTTGTCCGCGTCCTCGGCGGCGGCGAAGCACTTCCTGCGCGTTTCCTCGTACAGGGCGAGGATCTCGTCCTTCGACATCAGCCCGGATTCGAGCGCGATCTGCGCCGAGCGCAGCAGGGGATCGCCGGCTTCGACCTGCACCAGCTCGTCGATCGAACGCCATTCGATCTCGAAGTCGGTGCCGGCGTGGCCCATGATCCGGGTGGTGCGCAGGTGCAGGAAGGTCGGGCGGCGGGTGCGGCGGCAATGCTCGACCGCGCGCAGCACGTCGCCGTAGCCGGCGGCGAGGTCGAGGCCGTCGGCGAAGAAGTAGTCGAGGTCGGGGCGGTTGCGGAAGCTCTCCGCGATCCAGCCGCCCGGCGTCTTCACCGAGATGCCGATGCCGTTGTCCTCGCACACGTACAGCACCGGCGCCGGCAGCTTCTGGTACGCCGTCCACGAAGCCGCGTTGAACGCGGTCTGCGCGGTGGCGTGGTTCGCCGATGCGTCGCCGAACGAGCAGATCGCGATGGAATCGTCGGGAATCGGCAGTTGGTGGCCGATGCGCTTGGCCGCCTCGATCGCGACCGCGGTGCCCAGCGCCTTCGGCAGGTGCGAGGCAATCGTCGAGGTCTGCGGCAGCACCCACAACGGCTTGCTGCCCCAGACCTTGTGCCGCCCGCCCGAGGCCGGGTCTTCCGCGCTCGCCGCGAAGGACAGCGCGGAATCCATGATCGGGTCCATGCCCGGCAGCTTGCGGAAGCGTTCGGCCATGAAGCCGCCGCTGCGGTAGTGCAGGAACGCCGGGTCGGTGTGGCGCGTCGCGCGCGCGACCATCGCGTTGCCTTCGTGGCCGCTGGAACCGATGGTGTAGAAGACCTTGTTCTGCACGCGCAGCACGCGCGCCATCAGGTCGAGGTGGCGCGAGATCAATTGCGATTCGAACAGTTCGCGAAAGCCCTTCGCGTCCAGCGCGCTGCCGTCGAGGATGGCTTCGCCCGGCGTCGGTTTCGCGTCCGGAGTGCCGTCCCAGGCCTTCACGAACTCGCTGAAGTTGACGTCGCAGATCTCGGCGCGGTTGAGGCCCTTCATGCGGGCCGGGATCGGGTTCGGGATGGTGGCGAACATGGTTGTTTCTCTTTTTTTGTCTTCCTGAGCGAAGCGAAGGATCTGCTTTTGCCAGATAGATGAAGCAGGTCCTTCGGCTTCGCCTCAGGATGACGGGATTAAGTAGATCGGTCGATCAGCGCCTGCGCTTCGGCATCGGGCGCGGGCATGGGCACGAAAGCGGGCGTGGCCTCGACCCGCGCCAGCCATGCGTTCAACGCGGGATACGCGTCGAGCGCGATGCCGCCGTGCGGGGCGACGCAGGTATAGGCGTACAGCGCGATGTCGGCGATGCCGTAATCGCCGCCGCTGAACCAGTCGTGCGCGGACAGGTGCTTTTCCATCACCGCCAGCGCGGCGTGGCCGCGTTCGCGCAGCTTCGGCAACTCGGCGCGGCGCGGCGAATCGGCCGGCGTCCAGCCGCAGATGAAGCGCGCCACGGCGATGTACGGCTCATGGCTGTACTGCTCGAAGAACATCCAGCTCAGCGCCTGCGCCTTCGCCCACGGATCGGGCGGGAGGAACCTGGTGCCATCGGCCAGCCAGCACAGGATCGCGTTGGATTCGACCAGGACGCGACCGTCGTCGAGTTCGAGCAGCGGCACCTTGCCGTTGGGGTTCTTCGCCAGGTATCCGGGCGTGCGCGTTTCCCCGCGCGCGCTGTCGGTTTCGACCCACGCGTATTCGCGACCGAGCTGCCCGAGCAGCAGCTTCACCTTGTGGCAATTGCCCGAGGGCGAGAAGCCGTAAACGGTCATCATGCGAAGCGCTTCCGGTTGTCCGCCCATTCCGCGCGGGTCTGGCCCCAGATGTCGATCGCGTGCGCGTCCAGCGGCGGCGGCAACTTGCCGGGGCCGCGGTTGCGCGAACCCAGGCGTTGCGCGACCGCCTGCGATGCGGTGTTTTCCGGGCTGATCGAGTGGATCACCTCGTCCCAGCCGAGCGTGTCGAAGGCGTAGTCCATCGCCGCGGCGCAGGCTTCGGTGGCGTAACCCTTGCCGCGCGCGTCGGGGTGGAAGGAGTAGCCGACTTCGGTGCCGATCCAGCCGTCGGGAAACCACGGGCCGGCCTGGCCCATCCAGAGCCCGCTGGCCTTCTCGACCACCGAGAACATCGCGAATCCCTGCACCATCCAGGCGCCGGGCATCTGCAGGAAGCGCCGCCATGCGTCGTGCCGCGACAGCGGTCCGCCGATGTGGTGCGTCGATTCATCCGCGAACATGTCGGCGTAGCGCTCGAAATCGCCGGCCTGCGGGATGCGAAGGACTAGCCGCGCCGTTTCCAGGATTGGGGCATCGGCCATGTCCATACTCACTGGCGCTTTTCGTGATTGAAAAAGCGACCTTCATCCCCGCAATAGTCGAGTTGGCCTCCGAGCCAATGCTCAACCTCGTCGACAAACTGGCGTTGGATCTTGACGTCGTTTTTGTAGAACACGGTCAGCCGGGTACCGCCGGCCTCTTGGCCAATGAGATCGACTTGCAGAAAGTTGTCCTGAACCGCGCCGAAGAATCCTTTGGCTCGAACAGCGATGTATGCAGTGCGCTTGTCAGGAGCGATTTCGCCAATGACGGTGCGCGAAGCGCTCTGGAGCGTACCGACAGCGCCACCTGGAGGAGTCGGTAACCCGACCCCCATTTTTACAACCCCCACCCAACAAGCAGCGGCCGCATCGCGCAGCCTCGGAAATAGGGCGGACACGGGTTCATCGGAAACGAGCGTTCGCGAGCCAGCATGCTTCGTTCGGAGGAAATCCGGGCTCGTTTTATCAGCCGCGAATGCGGCTCCGGACACGGCCAGAGCCGTCAACCATGCAAGCGTATGGGCACGCATCGGATTTCGAGATCAGAACGCGTTGATGCCGGTCAGCTCGCGGCCGATCACCAGCTGGTGCACGGTTTCCGTGCCTTCGTAGGTGATGACCGATTCCAGGTTCAGCGCGTGGCGGATCGCGGCGTGCTCGGTGGTGATGCCGGCGCCGCCGAGCAGGTCGCGGCATTCGCGCGCGATGTCGATGGCCATGCGGCAGTTGTTCCACTTCGCCAGCGAGACCTGCTGCGGCGCCATCGTGCCGGCGTCCTTGAGCCGGCCGAGCTGCAGCACCAGCAGTTGCGCGAGGGTGATGCGGCGGGCCATGTCGGCCATCTTCAGCTGCGCGCTCTGCGTCGCCGCCACCGGGCGGTCGAACAGGATGCGTTCCTTGGTGTAGCCCAGCACTTCGTGCAGGCAGGCGATGGCCGCGCCGATCGGGCCCCAGGTGATGCCGTAGCGCGCCTGGGTGAGGCAGCCCAGCGGACCCTTCAGGCCCTTCACGTTCGGCAGGCGGCTGGAATCGGGTACGCGCACGTTGTCGAAGAACAGCGCGCTGGTGACCGAGGCGCGCAGCGACATCTTGTGCTTGATTTCCTGCGCGGTGAAGCCGGGCATGCCCTTTTCGAGCACGAAGCCCTGGATGCCGTCGTCGGTCTGCGCCCAGACGATGGCGATGTCGGCGAGGTTGCCGTTGGTGATCCACATCTTGGAACCGTTGATCACCCAGTCGTCGCCGTCGCGCACCGCGCGGGTCTTCATGTTCGCCGGGTCGGAACCGCCGTGCGGTTCGGTCAGGCCGAAGCAGCCGATGACCTTGCCCGCGGCCATGTCCGGCAGCCAGCGCATGCGCTGCTCTTCCGAACCGTAGGCGTAGATCGGGTACATGCACAGCGAGCTCTGCACCGACACGAAGCTGCGGATGCCGCTGTCGCCGCGCTCGAGTTCCTGGCAGATCAGGCCGTAGCTGACGCCGTTGAGGCCGGCGCAGCCGTACTTCTCCGGCAGCGAGGAACCGAGCAGGCCGAGTTCGGCGATTTCCGGCACCAGTTCCTTCGGGAAGCGGCCCTGGTCGAAGGCCTCGCCGATGATCGGGATCACGCGCTCGTCGGTGAACCGCGCCACGGTGTCCTGCACCGCGCGCTCCTCTTCGCTGAGCAGGGAGCGGACATCGAACAGGTCGTACGGGTTCAGGGCCATGGCGGCGATCCGGCGCGGGGAAAGCGGCATTGTATCGGGCCATGCTGCGCTGCGGCACCGATTCCGGCCAGGACGGCCCTTCCGGCAAAAAAACGGGGCCGGATCGCTCCGGCCCCGCGGGTCATGCCTGGGTGCTGGCGCTTCAGCCGTGGGTCGCGGCCGAATCCACCGAGGCGGTCTGGGTCACGACCTGGCCATCGACCACCGGCAGGCGGTCGCCCACCGGCTTCTGGTCCATGCGCACGGTGTGCTCGGCGCCCTGGTAGCGGTAGGTCACGTCGTAGCCGACCACCTTGCTTTCGCTGCCCAGCGCGATGCGGCTGCCGGGCTTGCTGCCCATGCGCATGTTGCCGGTGGTGCCGTCGGGATTGCGGTAGGTCACGTTCCAGGCCACGGTCTTGGACGAGGTCGAGGTCGAGGACTCGGTGTGGCACTGCTGCTCGGTGCGGCTGACCATCTTGTTCTCGGCGTGGTGCTGCTCGATCGCGCGCCCGGCGAACGCGCCGCCGACCGCGCCGGCGACGGTCGCCAGCTTCTTGCCGTTGCCGCCGCCGACCTGGTTGCCGATCAGCCCGCCCACGACCGCGCCGCCCACGGTGCCGCCGATGTTGCGCGGATCGCGGCGCGGGGCCTGTTCCTGCACCACCACGTCCTGGCAGACCTGGTGCGGGGTCGAGGTCGTGCTGGTTTCGCGGACCGGATCGGTGCCGATCACGGTGGCGTACATCTGCTGCTTGGTCGTGACCGGCTTCACGCCGACGACGTCCGCGTATTCGGCCTGCGGCGCGCTGGCGGCGATGCTGTCGTCCTGCGCCGGCTGGTCGCCCTGCATGGCGATGCTCGACGGCGCCGCGATGGCGGCGGCCGGCGCGCTTGCGGCCACGGTCTCCGGCTGGCGCATGTGCTGGAACGCGGCGACGGCGACGCCGCCGACCAGCAGCGCCGCGATCGCGATGGCGAGGGTGCTCTTGTTCATTGCTCGGCCTCCTGCGGCCCGGGCCGCGTGTCATGGATGGGCGGATTGCAGCACCGTCGCCCTGAGCGGCAGCCTAACGGCCATGTGGAGCCTTCGGCGCGCCGACCCCGCCGCGGCGCCTGCGTGCTAGCGTCCATCCTACGCCGCCACCGCCGGAGTACCCATGTCCAATCCCCTGCTCGGCCCGATCCTGCGCTGGCTCGGAAAACTCAGCTATCCGCGGCTGTTCCTGGTCGCGGCCGTGCTGTTCGTGGTCGATCTGGTCGTGCCGGACGTGGTCCCGTTCGCGGACGAGCTGCTGCTCGGCCTCGGTACGCTGCTGCTGGCGAACTGGAAACGGCGCAAGGAACCGTCGGCGGAGGCCAGGCCGCCGATCGAAGGCGACGCGAATCGCCGTTGAGGGCCGGCGGCTGACATGCGGCTGGTCGACAGCCACAGCCATTTCGATGCCGCCGAATTCGACGCGGATCGCATCGCCGCGCATGCGCGCGCAGTGGCCGCCGGCGTATCCATCCAGGTCGTGCCCGCGGTCGATGCCGCCGGCTGGCCGAAGCTGAAATCGGTCTGCGCGCGATTCCCCGGCCTGTTCCCGGCCTACGGCCTGCACCCGATGTACCTGGAAGCGCATCGACCTGGGCATTTGCGCGAACTGCGGGAGTGGATCGAACGCGAACGCCCGGTCGCGGTCGGCGAATGCGGGCTGGATTTCTTCGTCGAAGGCCTCGATGCCGAAACGCAACGATTTTATTTCGAAGGCCAGCTGCGACTCGCGCGCGAATTCGACCTGCCGGTGGTCGTGCATGCGCGGCGCGCGGTGGACGCGGTGATCGCGGCGATCCGGGAAATCGGCGGCCCCGGACCAGGTCCGGGACAGGCTCTGCGCGGCGTGGTCCACAGTTTTTCCGGCAGCGCCGAACAGGCCGCGCAGCTGCACAAGCTCGGTTTCCTGCTCGGCATCGGCGGACCGGTCACCTACGAACGCGCCAACCGCCTGCGCAAGCTGGTGGCGACGATGCCGCTGGAACAACTGCTGCTGGAAACCGACGCGCCGGACCAGCCCGGCGCGGCGCATCGCGGCGAACGCAACGAACCGGCGTTCCTGCCCGAAGTGCTGGACGTGATCGCCGGCCTGCGTGGAATCGAGCCGGCGGAACTCGCGGCAGCGACGACGGCGAATGCGGAGCGGCTGTTTTCCTTCTCCCATCGGGAGAAGGTGGCGCGCAGCGCCGGATGAGGGGTCGGCAAAGCGGCCGTCTCCGATAACCGAACCCTCACCCCTGCCCCTCTCCCGAGGGGAGAGGGGTTTTCATCTTCAACAACATCTCGATGCCCTTCCCCACCGCCGCGAACGCGAACGCGCCGGTGACGTGGGTTGCCGCGCCGAGGCCGGCGCCGCAATCGAGCTTGAGCGCCTCGTCCTTGCCCAGCTGCGGGCGCAGGCCGCACACGCTGCCGTCGGCCTGCGGATAGCGCACGTTCTCCAGCGAATAGACGGCCGGAACGCCGAAGTAGCGGTCGTGGTTCTTCGGGAAGTTGAACTCGCCGCGCAGCTTCTTGCGGATCAGCGACAGCATCGCGTCGTGCTCGGTGCGCGAGAGGTCGCGCACGCGGACCTGGGTGACGTCGCTGCGGCCGCCGGCGGAACCGACGGTCACGATCGGCTGCTTGCGCCTGCGGCAATACGCGATCGCCTCCACTTTCGTGCGGAAGCTGTCGCAGGCGTCGAGCACCAGGTCGAAGCCGCCGCCGAGGATGTCGTCGAGGTTGGAAGGCGTGAGGAATTGCGCCTTCGCCTCGACCGCGATGCGCGGGTTGATCGCGCGGCAGCGCTCGGCCATGGCCTCGACCTTGGCCCGGCCGTACTGGCCTTCCAGCGCCGGCAGCTGGCGATTGGTGTTCGACACGCACAGGTCGTCGGCGTCGATCAGCGCGAGCGCGCCGACGCCGCTGCGCGCCAGCGCCTCCACCGCCCACGAGCCGACGCCGCCGATGCCGACCACGGCCACGCGGCAGGCCGACAGCCTCGCCAGCGCGCCGCTTCCGTAGAGGCGGTCGATGCCGCCGAACCGATCGCGCAGGTCGCGTTCCATGCGCAGGATTCTAGCCGGCGGCCGCATGCTATCGTTCGGCCAACCAATCCGGGGAACCCGCCATGGCTTCGTCCGCCGCGCGCTATTTCTTCCTGTTCCTGCTCGGCCTGGTGGTCGGCGCCATCGGCACGGTCATGGCCATGCGCGCGTGGGATGCGCGCCGGGACCATTTCGCCGAGAGCGTGATGCACGTGCAGGAATGGCACATGGGCCAGCTCAAGGCCGACATCGACCAGAACCGCTGCAACGCCACCGACACGCTGCCGCACCTGCGCGCGCTGCGCACGACCGGCGACGACCTCGAGGCCGCCTTCCCCGACCTCGCCGACGACCAGCGCTTCAAGGACCATGCGGCCAAGTACCGCGGCACGCTGGACGCCGCGCTCGCCAACCCGCCGCTGAACTGCGCCGGCGTGGGTACCGCGCTGCAACAGGTGGGCGAGGCCTGCAAGGGCTGCCACCAGGATTTCCGCAGCTGAGCATGGCGCCGCGCTTCACCGCGGCACGATCCGACTGAACGCGAGCTTTCCCCGGCCGCCGCCGTTGCCGGGGAGTTCATGCGCGCCCGCCTAGGGTTGGCCTCGACCGCGGCCGACGCCGCGCGTCCCACCCCACGGAGACGAGCCATGAACACGATCCTGCGCATCACCGCCGCGAGCGCCCTGCTCGCTTCGCTGGCGCTCGCCGGCTGCGCCACCACTTCGCCCGGCTACGGCAACGGCGGATACAACAGCGGTTATTCCAACGCCTCGTGCTACGACTGCGGCACCGTGCAGAGCATCGAGAACGTGGGCCGCACGCCCAACGCCACCGGCGCCGTGCTCGGCGGCCTGGTGGGCGCGGCGGCCACGCGCGAAATCGCCAAGGACCACACCAACAGCAGCGCCCAGGCCAATCGCGCGGCCGTGGCCGGTGCGGTCGCCGGCGCCGTGGTCGGCAATGCGATCCAGAACCGTGCCGGCACCGGCTACAACATCGTGGTCCGCACCAGCGACGGGCGCATCCTGACCGCGATGCAGGACGACCTCGGCGCGATCCGGGTCGGTTCCTACGTCGAGGTCCGCAACGGCCGCGCCTACCTGCGCTGATCGCGCTCCGCGCGTTCATCCCGCCTCGAACGGCCCGCCTCGCGCGGGCCGTTCGCTTTCGCGCGAACCGACGATGTGGCGATGGCGTGGAGAAAGCCGGCGCGCTCCGGTTTAGCATGGCGTCCGTCCCTTTCCCCCGGATCCGCATGGACCACGCCACCGCTTTCTACCTGCTCGCCGCGCTGCTGGTGATCGTCGGCCTGGTCGGCACCGTGTTGCCGGCCCTGCCCGGCCTGCCGCTGGTGTACGCCGGCATGCTGCTCGCCGCCTGGGCCGACGGCTTCCAGCGCATCGGCGCGCCGATGCTGGTGCTGCTCGGCCTGCTCACGCTGCTCTCGCTCGGCATCGACCTGTGGGCGACCGCGCACGGCGCCAAGCGCGTGGGCGCGAGCCGGCTGGCGGTGGTCGGGGCGATGCTCGGCACGCTCGCCGGGCTGGTGTTCGGGCCGATCGGCCTGCTCGCCGGTCCGTTCGCGGGCGCGCTGGCCGGCGAACTGCTGCACCGGCGCAGCCTGCAGCGCGAACACCTCGGCCAGGCCGCGAAGGTCGGCTTCGGCACCTGGTTCGGCATCGTCCTCGGCACCGCGCTGAAGCTGGCGCTGGCGTTCGCCATGCTCGGCCTGTTCGCGCTGGCGTGGTACCTGTGATGGCGCTCGATCCGGAAGCGGCGGCGCAGGCGGTGCAGCACTCGGCGCTGGTCGAGCGCTTCGCCGCGGCGCTCGACCTGATGGAAACCAAGCTGGTGAAGCTGGTCGCCAGCGCGCCGCTGCTGCTGGTCGCGATCCTGATCGTGCTGTTCTCGATGTGGCTCGGCAGCTTCGTGGCCCGGCGCATGCGCCTGCTCACCCGCATCGCGCGCAGCAACCCGTACATGGACGGCCTGCTGCGCGGCATCGTGCGCGGGCTGATCGTGCTGGCCGGCGTGCTGGTGGCGCTGGACCTGCTCGGCGCCACCTCGCTGGTCGGCGCGGTGCTCGGCTCGGCCGGCGTGGTCGGGCTGGTGCTGGGCTTCGCGTTCAAGGACATCGCCGAGAACTACGTCGCCGGCGTGCTGCTCAGCCTGCGCCGGCCGTTCGCGCCCGGCGACCACGTGCGCATCGACAGCCACGAGGGCAAGGTCGTCTCGCTGAATTCGCGCGCGACCGTGCTGATGACGATGGACGGCAACCACCTGCAGTTGCCGAACAGCCTGGTGTTCAAGTCGGTGCTGCTCAATTTCAGCCGCAACCCGCGCCGGCGCTTCGAGTTCGAGACCAACGTCGGCACCCGCGCGTCCTGGCACCTGGCGATGGATACCGGACTGGCCGCGCTCGCCTCGGTCGATGGCGTGCTCGCCGAGCCGGCGCCGAACGTGCTGATCCGCAGCCTGTCCGACAGCGGCGCGACGCTGCAATTCCAGGCCTGGATCGACCAGACCCGCAACGACCTCGGCAAGACCCGCAGCGAGGCGATGCGGCGGGTGCGCAAGACCCTGCGCGAAGCCGGGATCCTGCCGCCGGACCCGGTGCAGAAGGTGATGCTGTACCGCGACGCGGGCGGCGAGGATGCGCACGCGCCCGAGACCGGCCTTGCGCGCGATACCTCGGTCGACCACGCGCTGGATGCGCAGGTCGGCCAGGCGCGCGAAATCGAGGACGGCAAGGACCTGCTGGACACGCCGGCATCGACGCCATGAACCCGCCATCGCGCATCGCGCTCCTCGCCTCCGCGTTCGCCGCGGCCGTCGTGCCGCCCGCGTTCGCGCAACAGGCCGCGCCCGCCGACATCGGCGCGTGCATGCAGGTCGAAAACGACCGCGACCGGCTCGCCTGCTACGACGCGGCCACGCACCGGCAGGCGCCGACCCCGGCCGCCGCCGACGCGGCCGCGACCCAGGCCAGGCAGCAGCTGAAGGCGCTGGACGAAAGCCAGCCACGCGGAGCGCGCAGCGACCTCTACGCCTCCGAACCCGGCGACGCGCTGGCCAACGCCGGCAAGGGTTCGCTGCTCGACAGCCGCTGGGAGCTGGCGAAGGATTCGAAGCTGGGCACGTGGAATTTCCGCGCCTACAAGCCGGTGTACCTGCTGCCCGCGTTCTGGAGCAGCGATCCGAACACGATGCCGCATTCGCCCAACCCGGCGAACACCGTCGCCACGCCGCAGGACCTGGACAGCATGGAGGCCAAGTTCCAGCTCAGCTTCAAGACCAAGGCGTTCGAGAACGTGTTCGGCGACAACGGCGACATCTGGATGGGCTATACCCAGAGTTCGCACTGGCAGGTCTACAACGCGGCGAATTCGCGTCCGTTCCGCGAGACCAACTACGAACCCGAAGTGCTGCTGGTGTTCCGCAACAACTACAGCCTGCTCGGCTGGAAGGGGCGGATGGCCGCGGTCGGGTTGAACCACCAGTCCAACGGCCGCGCCGATCCGCTCTCGCGCAGCTGGAACCGGGTGATGTTCAACGTGGGCCTGGACCGCGATAACTGGTCGGTGATGCTGCGGCCGTGGTACCGCATCCCGGAAAGCCGCGGCGACGACGACAATCCGGACATCGAGGATTACATGGGCCGCGGCGACCTGACCGTGGTCCGCGTGGCCGGCGACAACGAGTTCTCGCTGATGGCGCGGCATTCCCTGCGCGGCGGCGACCGTTCGCACGGCGCGCTGCAGTTCGATTGGGGTTTCCCGATCACCCGCGAGCTTCGCGGGCACCTGCAGGTGTTCGACGGTTACGGCGAAAGCATGATCGACTACAACCACCGCGCGACGTATGTCGGGTTCGGGGTGTCGTTGCTGGAATGGTATTGAGGCCGTGCGTTGAACGCATCAGCACGCAAGCCCAGAGCAAGGTCTGTTCGTGTGACCAACCATCAATCTGCATTCAACCAAGCGGCAGGCCGCCAATGAAAATCATTCCCGCATTAATGATCGTATCTACGCTACTCGTCGGCTGCGCTCACGACTCCCTATTGGAACCTGGTTTCAAGGCAGGCACCGAAC